>NZ_CP065141.1:0-88508 GCF_015693305.1 Sphingobium sp. Cam5-1
ATGGCGCGCCCGAAAAGACAGGAAGACCCTCTTCTCCCGGTTCCTTTGCCCCGGCGTCGGCCGAGCCGCGCCAACACGCGAAATCTCGCAGCATCGGTGAAACCCGAGCTGGCGGCCGAGATCAAGAACCTCGCTGAGCGCGAACAAACGTCCGTTGCTGCCCTGGTCGAAGAGGCGACGATCAATCTCTTGAAGGCACGCGGGATCGAATATCCCGACTATCTGCGCCACTACCGCAAATTGGCGTGACGAGCGCGTTATAAGCGTGCGCGCACGCTTATTCTTGCCAACCCCTTAAACTTGAGCCAGTTATGACGCGCTGATTCCGCCTTGGAGTCGGCGATTCATCTGTTGCGTGCGGGGTGGCTCCCCGAGGCGACAGGACAACAAAAAACCCTCGCTTGGCTGAGCGAGGGCTGTTTGTGCCACCGAAGTGAGCGCTTCTAACTTGGCTCTCTTTATCGGTGGTGCTGCGGCGAAAGTCAATCTCGAAAGCGTGCTTTCGGGAGCGATGGTGCTTGGCCTCGCGGGACCGACGAAGGGAGGTCCGCATGACCACTTCCATAGGCGCCGTGCTGCGTAGCACCGGCCTCGCCACGATCGACCGCGCCTTGCTTGCGCGTGCCGAAAAACCGCGCGTCAAAGTCTGGGCCGGCAGCATCGCCGTAGGCCACGAAAAGCGGGCCAAGGCTTACACACCGATCCGCAATGCTCGCCAGATGCGCGAGATGATCGAAGCCGCAAAGCTCTACGAGCGGCAAACGCTCGCGCAGCGGCGGACAACCACACCGCGCATTCGCAACGGAGCTATCGGACAGGCCGGCATCCAGATCATCGAGTTCCTGGCCCGCGTCATCGACTATAGCACTGGCGCGCTGTTCCCCAGTCTTCACACGATCATGGATGGAACCGGCCTCAGCAAGAATTGCGTCGTTCAGGCGCTTTCGCGTCTCAAAGACGCGCGAATTATCGACTGGTTCAGGCGCTACGAGCCGGTTCCCGACCACGAAGCGCAAGGCGCTGGCCCGCGCATCAAGCAGGCCACGAACGCCTATCGCTTCCTCTTCCCCGCCTTCCTCTCGAAAATCTTCGCTGCTCGCCGCCGTCGCGGCGTCGCGGCCGATCCAGCCCCCGCTTGCGAACAATATCGCCAGATCGAGGCGGCGCGCGACATGGAGCGCATGAGGGATCAGCTGCCCCTATGGGAGCTAACCCGCGAAGAGCGGGACAAGCGCGAGCTGGCGGACATTCTCGCCAGCCTGGGCCAAGCGATTGAGGCGAAAGAACGTGAGTCATCCGCAAGTGAAGATAACCGGCGGAGATATTTATATTGAATGGCCCTAGTCGGGCCATGCGCGATATTGGCATGTATCCCGACCGTTTGCCCGCCATCGTGAAATGTGTATAAATCCCAATGTCGGGATACCGTTGACGAAAGAAGTTCGATGCAGATGGACGTCGAAGCACGCGCACGTCAGATCGTAGCGGATATGGGCGGCCACTGGCGCGGCTCATATGGCATGGTTTGCTGTCCAGCCCACAACGACCGCAATCCGTCGCTCCAAGTCACCCCCGGCAAGAAGGCCGTCCTATTCAAATGTTGGGCCGGTTGCAGTCAGGAAGCCGTCTGGTCCGCGCTCAACAGCCGCAAAATCAATCGCCACACGAGCGGTGAAACGGTCGATCGCGCGCCCGAACCCTCGCGCCGGAAGCTCGCCCTCCAACTATGGGATTCCGCCGCGCCGATCGCAGGCACCGCGGCTGAACGCTATCTGCGTTCGCGCGCAATCGACCCGACCGGCCTCAAGCTCCGCTTCGCTCCGCGCTGCATCGTTGGTCCGCCCGACGCCCGCGAAGAGCATCCTGCCCTTCTCGTGCCGTTCGAGGCCGACGAAGGCATAATCGCCGTGCAGCGGATCTTGCTCGATCCAGCAACCGGCGAGAAACGCTACCATGCGGCGCTGCGCGAGGCGAAATTGACGCTCGGCCTGGTCCGACACGCCGCCATGCGGATCGGCGGCCAGCCAACCGGCGATGTTCTGCGCCTCGCGGAAGGCTTCGAGGAAGCCGTTTCCGTCACCCAGCTTAGTGACGGGAAATTCAAGGTGTGGGGCGCTGGCGGCATTCGCCGCTATGGCCTGATCGCGATCCCCGAACGCATCCGCAAAATCGTCATCTACTCGCAACACGGCCAGGAAGCCGCACAGGCCATAGAGGACGCGCGCGACCACCTCACTGCCAACGACCGCGAACTGAAAATCATCCTCCCGCCAGCCCCGGCGCCGATGGACTGGAACGACATTCTTCAGGAGAGAGCCAGGTGCTGATCCGAGGTTTCAAAAAATGGCCGCGAAATCAGCAAATCGCGTTGCCCATTCTCTCTGTTTTCGCGTTCGGCGCGCTGTTCAATCAGATGCAGGCGAGGAATAGCGAGCCGGTTTCAATCCATGTCGAGAACCCGCGCATTATCGACGGCGATACGCTCGAAACGCTCGATAAAAAGCGGGTGCGGTTGTCGGGAATTGATGCGCCGGATGAGGACGGCAAGGGCAATGTGCCCAAGATCGCAGCGCAGCTCTATTTGGAAGAGCTGGTGAAGCAAAATGGCGGCATGGATTGCACGAGCGATTTTCAGGACGAAAAGTTGACGATCGAGCCGATATGCAACACGCGGCGGACGAGCTGGGGCGGGTCTAACCTGTCGTGCCGGTTTCGGTCGAATGGGGCATCTGTTTCGGCAACGATGGTACGCCATGGATATGCCGTTGATTACAGGCAACATTCAGGGCTGGCCTATGCCCGTTTCATGAAAGACGCTGCCGATGAGCGACGAGGCCTTTGGGGTGTCGATTACGAGGCGATGAGGAATCTGGCGATCGAGAGGGGCCAGCTGCCGAACAAGTGCAAATGATCGGAGCCGGGAACCTGCCCTATTCCACCACACGGCTGCGCCGCGCGGCTCCACGGAGCCAGCAAAGCCGTCTCCGCCCATTCGGGTGACGGTCAGGGCTATAAGGGAAGATCAGCATGAATGATGCGACGCGAACGACGATGCAGGCCGCGCCCAGGCACAGTGCATCGCCGCGCATCGAGGCAATCGCGGCATGGCTGATCGCCGCGCTCATTCTCGCAGGCGGCGGGATCGTCGCACGCCTGATTGTCGATTATCCGCAGTTCCTGCCGAACAGCTATATCGGCTTCCTGATCTACCGGGCCGGTCCCGCCGCCACCTTGCTATGGGCCTGCGCCGGCGCGACCATCACCGTCAGTGCAGCGCCGAGGCGTCCCGTTCTCCTGATCGCTCTGGTTAGCTCGATCGCCGCGTGCTTCGCGCTCTCCGGGCTTTGATCTCTAACCCCATGCCTTGCGTTGATAATTCAGGCATTAACCCTGGAACACCACCATCCATTATCCAATCAGGCTCACAGCGTTTTCATGAGCAGGTCCCCTCACGATTATCATAGACGCTTGCGGGCGGTTGATGAGCGCGCCGCAGCTCTCCGCGCTGAATCAGAACGCTGGCAAGCCTTCTGGAATGAAGCTGGCGGAGATCAGATCGATCCTCCCATTGTCGCAAAGCCCCCACGCCGCCGCTGGTTCTCCTTCTTAAAGCGACCGCAATAGTTTGAGCGGCCCAGGGCCGCGCTCCGTCAGTGGTGGCAGCTGCCACCGGGGGAACACCAAGGGCACCCGCCCTTTCGTTCCCGAAGCATAATCGACAGGACCGGGTTGCCCGACAAGTTCGGCCAGTTCCGGCGCGCTCGCGCGCGCCGGGGCCTCCCTAGTCGCGCCGCCCGCACCACTCCCATCGATTTTGCTCCCCCCTCCCCATCCCGCGCTTCGCCAGCGGGTCAGAGCCGCAGGCCGCAGGCAGCGGCTTCGCCTAAAGGAGTGAAAAATGACCATCCAGACCATCCAACTGAACAAGCTGGCGCTTTCCGACCTCAACGTGCGGAAGGTGAAGCCCAAGGAAATCGAAGCCCTCGCCGCCGACATTCAGGCGCGGGGCGTGCTGCAAAACCTGATCGGCTATGATGAAGACGGCAAAATCAGGATTTGCGCCGGAGGGCGGCGCTACCGGGCCTTGAAGCTGTTGCAGAAGGCAAAGGCCATCCCCGGCACTTTCGAGGTTCCCGTTGAAATCCGCAGCAAGGACGAGGCGCTGGAAATCTCGCTTGCCGAGAACGCGCAGCGCGAGGACATGCACCCCGCCGATGCCATCGCAGCCTATCGGGCGATCATCGACAGCGGCAAGGACGTTGACGATGTTGCAGCATCGTTCGGCGTCTCCCCGGCCTATGTCCGCCGCGTGTTGAAGCTGGCGGCGCTGCACCCGACCATTCTCAAAGCCTTCCAGAAAGACGAAATCGGCATGGGCGCGGCGCAGGCTTTCGCGCTGACCGACGATCAGGACCGCCAGCTTGAGGTTTTCAAGCGCACCGGCGACAACGCCCACCAAATCCGCGCCATGCTCACCCAGGAGAAGGTTGCCGATACCGACAAGCATTTTCGCATTGTAGGCGAGGAAGCCTATTGCGCCGCAGGCGGCACCTTCACCACCGATCTTTTCGGAGAACGTCGCTATTGCGATGATGCGGGCCTTGTCATGGACCTTGTGCAAGATCGGCTCGACGCCATCGCCAAGGCGGCGCGCGAAGATGGCTGGCGCGATGCAGAAGGGCAGCTCTACCGGCCTGATTCCTACTGGATGCGCGGCCATCTGGAACCCGCTGGCGAGCGCGATCCGACCGAGGAAGAAACCGCGCAGCTGGTCGAGATCGAGGCGGCAATCGCCAAGCGGGAAAGCGAGGTGGACGAGGACGATCACGACTATGACGACGAGTTGCGCGCCCTGACCCGCAAACAGGACGCTATCGTATCGGCTTGCCGCGTTTTCACCGCCGAGCAGAAGGCCGAGCACTCGCTTATCGTCTTCATCGGCCATGACGGTATCGAACAGGTCGCGTTCACCCGCACCGCCAAGGGCACCGCCGCCGATGGCCCCAAGCCTCCTCGCCCCGACTACTCGCAGAAAGTCATGGATCAGCTGGGCGGCATCCGCACGATGGCGGTTCGGGAAGCCCTTGCCAGCGACCCGGAGCTGGCGCTGGACGTGCTCTTAACGGGCCTCTTGGGGCAGGTTCGCGGCAACGCTTATTCGTGGCAACAAGCCGCCGAAATCACCGCCGAGAAGAACCGCTTCCATGTTGACGATGCGGTCATGGGCCATTCCACGATTGCCGACATTGACGAGATCGCAAGGGCCGATCTTGACCGCTTGGCCGAAACACCCACGCTGGACGACATGCGCCAGATGGACAGCGAAGCGAAATTGCGGCTGCTGGCCTACTGCGTTGCCTCGCAGATCACGAGCCTTTCGTTCCACAGCGACCGCGACCGCCAGCTGGCGCAGATCGTCGGAGCCGCGCAGATCAACATGGCCGACAAGTGGGAACCTAATCAGGTATTCTATGACCAGCTTAGCAAGGCCACGCTCTTGAAGCTGCTGGCCGAAGGTTGCGGCAACGACGCTGTAGAGAATTGCCAGACCATGAAGCGCTCTGACCTTGCCGTGACGGTCAACGAGCGCCTTGCGGGGCGGCGCATCCTGCCCCCCGCCCTTCGACCCTCTGCCTTGCCCGATGCCGCCGATAGCGAAAGCCAAGCGGCATGACGGCACGGGGAGCGCGCTTCACTCCCGCGCTCCCCGCAAACTTGGGGGCGGTGGCAGCTGCCACCGCCCCGCCTTTGCGATTAGCGAATGCGCCTGTTGAGGAAGAAAATCCCGATGGGTGCGACGAACAGCACAAAATCATGCAAGCCGCCGCCAAAATGAGCGGCCAGGGCCGCGCGCTTAGTAGTCTGTCAGCTGCCACATAGGATCGAGCGGCCCAGGGCCGCGCTCCGTCAGTGGTGGCAGCTGCCACCGGGGGAACACCAAGGGCACCCGCCCTTTCGTTCCCGAAGCATAATCGACAGGACCGGGTTGCCCGACAAGTTCGGCCAGTTCCGGCGCGCTCGCGCGCGCCGGGGCCTCCCTAGTCGCGCCGCCCGCACCACTCCCATCGATTTTGCTCCCCCCTCCCCATCCCGCGCTTCGCCAGCGGGTCAGAGCCGCAGGCCGCAGGCAGCGGCTTCGCCTAAAGGAGTGAGGAAAATGGCTAAGGAAACGAACCGGATCGACATTTATCAGGCCGTCACCGACGACATTCTTGCGATGCTCGAAGCGGGCACCAAGCCTTGGGTGAAGCCGTGGAGCGGTGGGCCGACCATTCCGCTCCGGCACAATGGGGTCGCCTATCGTGGGATCAACGTCCTCAGCCTTTGGGCCAGCGCCATGCGTCAGGGCTTCGCCTCCCCCTATTGGCTGACCTTCAAACAGGCATTGGAGCTTGGCGGCAATGTCCGGAAGGGCAGCAAGGGGACCACCGTTGTCTATGCTAACAAGCTTGTCGTGAAGGACTCCGAGACGGACGACGAGCGCGCCATTCCGTTTCTGAAACGATACACGGTTTTCAATGCCGATCAGGTCGAGGGACTGGACGGCAAATATCCCGCGCCCGCCCCGATCATTACCAATCCCGAAACCCGCGACGTTGAGCTTGAAGTGATGTTCTCTCGCATCGACGCAACCGTTCGCATCGGCGGATCGCAAGCCTATTACCACACCCGCGACGACTATATCCAAATGCCTGCTTTTGAAGCGTTCCATTCCGCCGACGACTACTATGCCACGCTTGCGCACGAGGCCGTGCATTATGCCGCGTTTAGGATTATGCCGCATGACCGTGCCGAACGCCGGATTTCCGCGGATCAGCGATGCAGCGGGTCGGCATAATTCGCGATAGTTTGGCACATTGATATTTTCCATTGGCCATAATTGAACCCGCGTTTCTGCGGAAAATTCAACGGAGGCCATTGGATGTCGACAGAAGCGAAGTCAGCGTTTCTTGTGGAGATCGGGTTACCAATTCGGATAGGCTTGGCGGTTGAGAGGGGCATGCCAATGCCCGTTGAATTGCAGTTGCAACATTTTGTGAACTGATCGGGAATGTTAAAACCGCACCTGCCCCAGACGCCGATATGGCGGTTGCTATAAGGGATTTTTCAAGATCAGCAGGGCAGATGATTTGGGGAACGCCCTGAACCAGGGCCTGTAATGCCGTACCCAATCCCCCATGATGAACGATCAATCGGCATCCAGGCACTTCAGCACGGAAATCGATCGGCGTTGGGCTCACCTGTAAATTGCCCGTCTCAGGATAACGCGCACCGCCAAAATAGGCATATTGTTGCATCGGGACCGCATGGGCCACCTTTATCAGCGGCTGTATGGCTGGATGCTTCATGGGCAAATAGATCAAAACCATATCCCTGGAAGGGACAGCATCTTTGGAAGGCGGCTCTATTTCCGGTGACCAGTGAAGAGCTTCATCTCTGCAAAAATTGTAAGGATCGAGCATTTTGAGCGTGCAGATATAGTTTGCCACGCCTCGCAGCAAGGCGGGGAAATGCACGATATTGCGCTTCGCCACGCGTTCAACGGCGTCCAGGATGTGCGCACTGGCCAGTTTGATTTGACTTGCATCGCCAGTGGCTAGAAGGGGCGGCAGTTCCGCCCTATCAGGTGGCACGGTCCAACCGTTGCCGATCACGATGACCGGCAACCTGCCACTCGCCGCAATGTTCAGACTGGGCGCTGCATCCGACAGAATGACCGAAGGCTGCACCTTGCCGATCAAGCGTTCCCAGGCTCTCACCACCGGTCCCAGCAATTGGGGATCGGCAAAGCCGATCTGGGCCAAGATTTCGGCAAGGGATGAAATTTTGCCGATGCTGGGGCTACGATGCAGGAAAATCGGAGCCTGGACGATGGAAAGCCGCCCATCGTCCAATTCCGCGCGGAAGTCGGCGAATTGCATGGTTGCCAAACGGACGTTCCGCATCGCCGCAACGACCGTCCAGCCCGCCTGAAGATATGTTGCGATAACAGGCCGCAGGCGTTGGATGTGGCCGTTGCCAGCCCCCAACTCCCATCCAATCAGAACGGACGGCATTCATAATCCGATAGGGGGTTTCCAGAGGCGGGATTGCCGCCTCTGGATTGACATTGATCCGGGAAATTCCCCAAGGCCTATCGACCGAACCATTTCGAACCTGCCACGAAATCAGCCCGGTTTTCCATCCAGCTCTCATGGCTGGCGAAGTCACTGGTTCCTCGGTCGCCGAAGAAGCCGGCGATGGCTTCGCTGAGTTGCGATGCCGCCTTGTTAATGGATGCATTCTGCGGGTTCCCGGTGTCGTAGCTTAAGGCCACATCGCTGAACGATCCGGTAGTTCCGTTGGTCCGGGTAAAGGAGCCGGTGTTGACGGTGAGATTTTCACCCCATTCCCAATTCCGATTGACCGCCGTGCCAGCAAGATCGATCGAGGCGACACCCGCCTTCTGGAGCGACATGATCTCCTTCTTGTCGACCCGGCCGTTGCCATTCCGATCCCGCCAGACCTTGAACTGCGCGAAATGGTCGTCGGCTGAGGAGAAGATGCCATCCCCATTGCTGTCGAACGCACGCAGGCCATCGAGGTCGGATTTCGCGCCATCCTTGTCGCTGGTGAAGCTCAACTCGCCGCCATTGGTAACGGTCCCGTTGCCGTCCCTGTCGATAAACAGGAAGCCATCATCCTTCCCGATCCAACCCGTCTGATTCTTGATGCCGTCGCCATCCCAGTCGAACGCCACCTTCGTCCTGCGATTATCGACGAGACTGACGCCATTGCCGTTGAGGTCCAACACGATAGGCGAGGAAATTCCCGCTTGCACGCCACCCTGAAACTCCACGACCTCGATGCCATAGAGGGAGTCCGAACCTTCATCTCCATCAACGGTGGGATCGTTGTCGGTGATGGTCACGGTGCCATCGATGGTAGCAATCGAAAAACTGGACTGGAGGCCAGCATAGACCGCGACATCGGCGCTCCCATCCTCACCGGCGAGCAAATCGTTGCCGGCGCCTCCGATCAATCGGTCATCGCCCCAGCCCCCGACGATATAATCCGCACCGCCCATCCCGGAGAGGGCGTTAGCGTAGTCGTTGCCATATATTTCATTGTCGAGATCGTTGCCTGTGCCGTCCAAGGCAGCATCGCCGCCCAAATACAACCCTTCGACATTGTCGGGCAGAACGAAACTTATGGTGGAGGAGACACCATCCCAACCCTCATCGGCTACCTCGACGATGATATCTCCGGCATTATCGGCGTAATAGAAATCGCTACCGCTGCCTCCGGCCATCAGGTCCGCGCCGGCGGCGCCGTCGATACTGTCATCGCCATCGCCACCATAAAGACTATCGTCTCCAATGCCTCCGATAAGGGTGTCGTTCCCGGTGGTGCCATATATCGGCGGCACAGCGGGCTCATCAGCCATATCCTCCGTGCCCGCAATGGTAATCGTGAGAGTCGAGGACGAGGTGGCGCCCGCCGTGTCCGTGACATGATAGTCAGCATTGATGACAAGGCTCTGTCCGGCTTCCAGATAATTATAGCTTGCGGCAGTGGGATCGAAGCTCCACTGGCCGTTTGCCGCCAGGACCAATCCGTCCACCACATCATCGAGCTTGAACTTCAGAACATCGCCCGCATCAGCATCGGTCGCCACCAATGTTCCGCGCACGAGCGCAGCGTCCTCAATGGCAGTAGCTGTTGCGGCTTGGGCGACAGGGGATGTATTCCCCATTGCAGCAGAAACAAGATCGCGAATTTGGGTTCGTGTCCAAATCGTGCCGTCAGCGAATTTGATCGTGCTGATCCCGTGCGTGTTGCCGTCATCCTGCTCGAACTGCTTGGTGACATTCACCGATGCCCCGGTCGAGTTGACGGTCACAAGCAAAGCGTCGCCCGATCGGCTGAGAGACACACCATCCGCATTCACATTTGTGAGTTCGAGGGTGTCGTTGCGGTTGTAGCCGAATCCCCAATCATTGATCTCATCATGACCATCGGCGCTCGAAAAGCGGAATGTACCCGCGCCGCTGCCGCTGACTGTGATAGTGTCATCGCCACCTGCGCCATTGACGATGAAATTACCGCGCGGAGGTCGAAGAAAGTCAGCCGATGCCGTGCCATTGACGGTCACTTGCGCAGCGGCGATCACTGAACTGGCGGCGGCTAGCCAATCGGTCCGCATCATTGCAGTGCCATCGGCGAACAGGATGCGATCGACGCCGTAGCCTTCTCCTACAAGTCCATCACCCAGCGAAATCGATCCGGTCTGGTTCGCGAAGGAAAGGGTCAGCCCTGCGCCGTCGTTAGCAATAGCGAATCGCAGATCCGCTGGCGATATACCGGCACCCAGTTGCAGGGTGTCGAAGCCGTCGGACGCATCAGAGCCGACGATTGTGTCGTCACCGTCCCCGAGATTCCAGACATAGGTATCGTTGCCTTGGCTTTCCTGGACACTGTCGTTGCCGCCGCCGCCATCGACAAAATCATTTCCCTTGCCGGGGTTGAAATTCTCGTCGTCTGGGGTGCCGGAAAGATTTTGGTCTGGCGGGGGAGGTGGAGTTCCAATCGGAGCCGCCTGCAGATAAGTGGCGTTGACATAGTCGCGATACTCATCCGCATAATGTCGCGCTGAAAGATAATTGGCACTAAAAGGAAAATCCTTCTTGTATCCCCAGGTGTCGAGCATGATTGGGAGCGAGTTTATACCGAGTGCGGCTTGCGCCAGTTGATCTGACAGGGCCGCCTGCGTTAGCACCGTGCCGTCAGCAAACGTGATTGAACCAAGCTTTCTGGAATTGCCCGATGTGTCGTAGGTACTCCCGCTAGGACCAATATTTTTACCGTTTTCCAGAAATGTGATCTGATCACCAGTCTGGCTTATCCGGACGGTGATGAACTGAAGAAATAGGCCATCGTTCCCCGTACCGTATATGCTATGCCCGCCCGCGATGATCTCGATATCGTCCTGGTTGAGGTTCTGGAGCGCCAGGGTGTAATCGCCGTCGCCCGCGTCGAACTCGACGACATCGCTGCCGCCGCCAGCGCCGAACTTGATCGTGGCGGATTGCGATTTGAGATGGATCACATCGTTGCCAGCACCGCCGTCCACGGTCGCGTCGAGGCCACCTACGGTGATATTGTCATCGCCACCCTTGCCATCGACCAGATGGTCGTGTTCGCTTTCGTCGGAGATGAGATCGCTATACTCTGAACCGATAATGTCGGTGTTGAAGTTCAGGAGGTTGATCTTTCCACCAGCGCCGCTCCGGCTACTGATATAACCTCTGCCGGAGGTCTGATCGATTTTCACGGTCATGCCTGCAAGGTCACTGGAATCCTTGGCATCAATAATATCGGCTACGCCTGCCTGACCGCCATTCGCATCAATGGTAAGATTGTAGCCAGATGGAATGGAACCCTTATAGATGATCTTATCCGCGCCAACCGTACCCTTGATATTTTCAATGGAATGTAAGGTATCCGTGCCCCCTAATCCATCTTGTACAGTTAAAATTGGCGCAGATGATGTACCATCAAAATTGATACTTATGGTTTGGGAGCTAAGATTTGAGGAATAGTCTGCCGTATCATTGCCAGAGCCACCCGACAGGATATCGTCCTGTATGCCCCCTGTTATGCTGTCAGATCCGTCCCCTCCGACAAAGAAGGCCCCATGAGTGTAGGGAGGAACGCCGGTCAGCAGCCCAACGTGACTATCATAGTTGAGGGAATCACCTTCGGAAGATCCATATATGATATCTTTCCCGTTGTAGGTGTATTGTATTGCTTCGCTGTTGATGAGCTGCTGGGCCAAGGCGGCAACTGCTACGCTATAAGCAGATAGTGCTCCCACCGTTCCAGCAATTGCAGCCGCAACATTCGCAAAGACATAATCGGGCTTAACGAAATTTTGGAAATCGGCTTGCGTGTACACGTCGCCCACATGAGAAGCGTCCCATTGAGCCTTAGTATCGGCACCAAATTTCAGAAGCACTTTCTCGCCAATATCATAAGGATCGATTACTGGAGCGAGAATAGTATCATTGATGATTTGAACGGCTTGTTGTATAGGTGTGCTGCCAGTTTGAAAATCAAAATCGGTATCGTGTGGCCTCACTGACCCGTTCTCAATAGACAGGGATCCATCTGCACCCCAAACAAATGTGGTTTGCCCACTGAGAACAAAAGATGTAGACCCCCATATGAAGGCTCTATAAGCAAAATCAGATTCAGTTATGCCGGCAGTATATTGGTAAACAACAAACCTAGCAGATTCTGGCGGTTCCCCACCTGTATACAGGGCAGTCAACGGCAGCCTAGTAACACCATTGCTATCTGTCGTGCCAAGGTGCTTTTGCTGATCCAGTCCGCCGCTGAAAAAACTGGATACAATATCGGCATCTGCTAGATGCGCAAAGCGCCCCACCGTATTCATGTAAGATGCTGTATCGACGTACTGCTCGACAGCTACTCCATCGAGAGCAGCGGGACGAAGCCGCTGATCCGGCGAGGACGGCATTTGATCACTGCCATATAAGTACTTATTGAGGATGAACTGGAATGTTAATGGATCCATTGTAAAAGTCCTCTTTAAGATAGTGCGTTTCCGATATTTGATCTAATACTTTTAAGCACTTATTAAATATTATCTTAGACGTCCGGACTTTTGTGCCGTCTGGGCTATTAAATATAATGTGCGTTCGTAAAGCGTATGAAGCCCGATTCCGCGGATGCGTGAATATATGTGAGTAGATGCTTGATTTAAGAGGCTGGACAGAACAGCAACCGCTCGCGATATACGCCGCCATATTCTGATCGCCTGTCCCCACTTCTGTGCTTGGTAGCCAAATCTCTGTGCTTCGTTGGGCTACCTCTTGGACGCTCGGAAGTGCTCGCTCGTTTACTCTACAAGTCGGATCCTTGAGAAACCCACAAGCACTGAGCGAAAAAACGATTAGCAGAGCCTTTGCTGTGGAAAGATCGATGCACTTAGTTATAAAGCCTTGCCCTTCGAAGGTAATGAATTTCATCTCGATGATCTCCGTTGGCCCGATTTTTTACAGCGATCCTTTCATCTTTCCCTCGCCGAATCGCGAATAGTTTCATTTATTGGACTAATAAGATAAGTCAGAATGGAGCGTCTGCCTGTTCGTATATCTGCGGTCGCAGATAAACCCGCATCCAATTTGAAATTGCCAATCGCGCCCTTGGTATTAGGTTTGAGTATTATGCGTGCAGGATAGACGAAACCAAGCTTTTCATCTTCGATGGCATCCGACCCGATGCTTTCCACATGGCCGGGGATGGTGCCGTATCGAGTGAATGGGAACGCTTCGAGCTTGATGGCCACCGGCTGGCCTTCCTTCACAAAGCCAACATCCTTGTTGAGAATCTTGACCTCGGCGATCAGCGAGCCACCTTTCGGCACCACCACCATGATCGGCTTGGCCGCTTCAACGACGCCACCGATAGTGTGAATGGAAAGCTGCGTAATCGTCCCGTCCACAGGCGCGATGAGGCGCTGCAAACTGCTGCGCTGCCTGCTCTTGGTCAATTCCTCCTGGCGCAGCCGTGCATCTGCCTCCGCTTTAGCAAGGTCGGTGAGGATGCGTGTGCGCGCTTCGGCCTTGCTCTGGGCCATAGTGCTGGAGGCACTAGAGGATTGCGCCTCGGCCTTGCGCGCGGTTGCCAGCGCCGCCTCACGATCCCGGATGGTCGCGAAGCGTTGCCGCCGCATCTCGATGACCTTGAGCTTGGCGGCATAGCCCTTGGTAAGCAGTCCTTCATAGGCATCGAGCTGCTGGTCGAGGAGTGGGATGGTCTCGGTCAGCTTGGCCGCCTGCACCAATGCTTCGGAGCGCGCCGCCCTTGCCGCCTGAAGGTCCGCGGACCGACCCGAAGCGGACGCCTCGATTGCAGTGAGTTCCGCTGCCGCCAGAGATCGCTGGGTCGCGACAAGCTGCGGCGCGGTTCCCTGCGGGGCGATGAAGTCGAGGCCTTTGCCATCCAGGGCTGAAAGCACCGCCCTGGCGCGCGCGACGTCGAAAAGGGCCGTTTGCAATGCCGCTTCCGCCTGAACGGTCTCGGCCGCCGATACGGTCGGGTCGAGTTCGACCAGCACCTGCCCCTTGCGCACATACTGCCCATTGCGGACATGGATGGCGCGGACGATCCCTGCCTCGACCGGCTGAACCAGCTTCACATTGTCCGCCGGGATCAGGCGGCCCGGCGCCGAAGCCACGACATCGACCTTGCCGAAGGTCAGCCACAGGATCGTCAGAGCAAGGCCGATGAGCAAAAGCCATGTGCTCGCTCGGGCAGTGGGCGACACAGGCTGCTCGACGATTTCCAACGCTGCGGGCAGGAAGGTGACGTAATCGACCCTGGTCAGGTTTTTCGCTCTTCGCCTTTCATCGGCAAGGGCAGCGCGAACCACATCCCAATGTTGCGCGATGCTATTCATGCCACACCCTCGCTCACGCCCATCTGGCGCCGGTGCAGGCCAGCATAGCGCCCCCCTTGCCGTAGCAGTTCGTCATGCGTGCCGACTTCGACGATCCGTCCCTTCTCCAGCGTCATGATGCGGTCGCATTGACGGATGGCCGAAAGCCGGTGGGCGATGATGAGGACCGTGCGCCCCCGCGCCATCGCCCGCAGATTGCGCTGGATGATTTCCTCGCTTTCCGCATCCAGGGCCGATGTGGCTTCGTCGAGGATAAGAATGCGCGGTTGCGTGACCAGGGCGCGGGCGATGGCGATGCGCTGGCGCTGTCCGCCCGACAGATTGACGCCGCGTTCCTCGATGATGGTGTCATAACCTTGGGGCAGGCCGACGATGAACTCATGCGCGCCCGCAAGTTGCGCGGCCGCCATCACCTGTTCCAGTGGCATGGCGGGATGGGCAAGCGCGATATTCTCGCGGATCGAGCGGTTGAACAGCAGATTCTCCTGCAGCACCACACCGATCTGGCGACGCAGCCAACTCGGGTCGATCTGGGCGATATCGACGCCATCGATGAGGATGCGTCCCGCTGCCGGGGTATAAAGGCGTTGCAGCAGCTTGGTGAGGGTGGACTTGCCTGATCCTGACGACCCGGCAATGCCCAGCGTCCCGCCTGCTGGGAGGTGGATGTCGATATCCTCCAGCGTCCATGGCCCGTCCAGGCCATAGCGGAATTTGACGCCTTCGAAGCGGATCATGCCCTTGATCTCGGGCAGGGCGACGCGGGAACCCGCGCCGGGCTCGACCGGCTGGTTGAGAACATCGCCCAGCCGGTCGATCGAGAGCCTGACCTGCTGGAAATCCTGCCAGAGCTGGGCCATACGGATCACCGGCCCGGAGACACGCTGCGCGAACATGTTGAAAGCGACCAGCGCGCCCACCGTCATGGCCCCGGCTATCACCTCGCGGGCGCCGAAAAAGAGGATCGCTGCCAAGCTGAGCTTAGAGATGAGCTGGACGGCTTGGCTGCCTGTATTGCCGAGATTGATGACCCGCTGGTTGGCGGCGCTATAGCCGGCGAGTTGCCGCTCCCACCTTTCCTGCCATTGAGGCTCGACGGCTGAGGCCTTGATGGTCTGCATGCCCGACACGCTTTCCACCAACAGGGCATTGTTAGCCGAGCCACGTTCAAACTTCTCGTCCAAGCGATGGCGCAACGGGCCAGTGACGAGCAACGACACCGCGACATAGGCGGGGATGGTGGCAGCGACGATCCAGAACAGCGTTGGGGAATAGATCCACATCGCTACCAGGAAAACGATGGTGAAGACAGGGTCGATCAGGACCGACAGCGATGCGTTGGTCAGGAACTCACGAATGGATTCAAGCTGGCGGATGCGCGTCACCGTGTCGCCGACGCGACGGCCCTCGAAATAGGAAAGAGGCAAGCCCAGCATATGCCGGAAGAGCTTCGAACCCAGTTCGACGTCGAGCTTCTGGCTGGTTTCCGAATAGAGCCGGGTCCGCAGCCAACCAAAGGCCACCTCCCAGAGAGACACCGCCACGAAGCCGACCGACAACACCTCGAGGGTCGCCAGCGTGTTGTGGACCAGCACCTTGTCGATGACATTCTGGAAGAAGAGCGGTGCTGCAAGGCCGAGAAGATTGAGCGCCAGGGTGATCAGCAGCACTTCGCCGATCAGCTTGCGGTAGCGCACCACCTGCGGGATGAACCAGCGGATATCGAAGCGGCCCGCCGCACCGCCCACGCTCTCCCGCGTGGTCAGCAGGACGATCTCGCCCGACCAGATTGCATCCAGTTCTTCCCGTGACAGTCTCTCGACATTGGAACCGGGACGTTGGATCAACGCTTCGGCATCGGAGGCACGGCCGATCAGGAACCAGCCCTCGGCCCCGTTGGCCAGTACCGGCAGGGCTTGCCGGGCTAATCTATTGAAGTCGATGCGAGTCGAGCGGGCGCGGACGCCGTCCTGACGCTTGGCGAGTCGGAGAATGTCTTCTGCTGTCAGCGGATCGTGATGCCCGAGTTCATGGCGCAATTGCTGGGGATCGACGGCTATTTTATGAACGGCCAACAGCGTGGCCAGCGCGCAAACGCCGCTGTCAGCACCCGTAGAGGCACCTGCAAATCCCCTGTCCATCATCACCCCTGCTCGACGCAGACCCCAGCGCCGTGGCCATGGGTTTCATATTTTCAACCGCCGTTCAATCCAATTCGCGGTGCGGACAGAAATTTCATCTCTATATTTCAAACCATTATGGATGATTTGTGCTTATCGGACGATTTACCTTTCCTCTGTTCCGTAAGGGAAAATCGCAGCCATCTCATCGCGATGCAGGGTGAGAAAAGCTACAGGGCCATCGGCTCGCCGCGATCGAACGACGCCATGACGCCGATCCCTTGCGGTCGCGGCGGTCGTGGCGGCCGCATCCAGTTCCCACAACCCGGGAGCACGAAAATGCCGAAAGACCTCTCATCATCGCTGAACCGCCATATCGACACCTTCATCGCCCTGTTGACTGCGAAAAATTACAAACCGCAGACAATAGCGGCCTATCGGAATCTGCTGCAACGCTTGGTATCCTCGATTGAAGCTGCCGGCATATCCCCACGGGATTTGACGGTCGAGCAGGCGGCCGATCTTGTGCGTGGCGACGAGCGCAATCGACGCGAGCCGAATAAATGCCAGAACATAGCACGGCGCTTCGTTGTCCATCTGATCGACAGCGGGGTGGCGCCGACCCCGGTTCGGACACCGGAACAGATCGCTCGCGAAGCGTTGCGCCTTGACTATGAGGACTATCTGGTGCGGCAGCGTGGCGTCAGCCGGAGCAGCGTCTACAGTGCCTGGCGCTTCGCCGACCGGTTCCTCGACCACCGATTCGGAGAGGGCGAAACCGATCTTGCAGCGATCAGCCAAGCCGATGCGGTGGCGTTCCTCGAACATCTGCTTGGAAGAAAGGCGCCCTATCGCGACAAGTCGGCCGCCTCCCATCTGCGCACTTTCCTCCAATATCTGTTCCAGCGCGGCGTCACGCAGACCAACCTTGCGTCGGGGGTGCCGATGGTCGCCCAGCGCTGGGATGCGCGGTTGCCGCGCTTCCTGTCGCCCGAACAGATCGACGCCTTGCTGGCATGGGTCCGCGACAATCCAAAGCATGGGCTGCGCGATTATGCGATGCTCATGCTGATGGCCCGGCTCGGGCTGCGGGCGCCGGAGGTGATCGCCATCCGGCTTGAGGATATCGACTGGCGCGCCGGTGAGTTGCTCGTGCGGGGCAAGGGGCAGCGTCACGATCGCCTGCCTGTCCCCGCGGACGTTGGCGAGGCGCTCGCACGCTACATCCGGAACGAGCGTGTATCGGCGTCGCGAACCCTGTTCGTTTCCTTGCGTGCGCCCAATCTTCCTTTCAAGGGCGGGCAGATTATCAACGCCATATTGAAGGAAGCGTTTGCGGCAACCGGCACCAAGCCACCTGCCCCCTATGTCGGATCGCACGTCCTGCGCCACAGCCTGGCGACGAACATGATCCGCAGCGGCGCATCCCTTGCCGAAATCGGCGACATGCTGCGGCACCGCTCACGCGTGTCGACGATGATCTATGCGAAACTGGACATCGACGGGCTGCGCTCGATCGCAAAGCCCTGGCCGGTGGCGGGAGAAGCGCAATGACCCTCGCTCATGAACTTGACCGCTATCTTAGCATGAGGCGCAGCCTGGGATATGATCTGGCCACCGCCGAACGGATTCTGCGCCGTTTCGCCCAATTTGCCGACCAACTGGGCGCCTGCCATGTCACGACCGACCTGTTCCTGCGATGGCAGGCGGCGTTCGGCAACGCCAGACGTTCGACATGGGGCGCCCGCTTCATAGTCGTGCGTTTGTTCAGCCAGTGGCTGCATGGTCTGGATGCGGCCCATGAAGTGCTGCCCCGGGGTCTCGTCCCTTATCGTTATTGCCGGACACAGCCCTATATCTTCACCGACGCGCAGATCGCCGCCATTGTCGAGGAGGCGGTGCGGTTGCCGTCAGTCTACGGCATGCGTGGCCTGACCTGTTCGACCCTGTTCGGGCTGATCGCGGTCACGGGTATGCGGATCAATGAGGCGCTGGGCCTCGGTGCCGGTGACGTCGATCTTGATATCGGCGTCATCCGTATCCGCCGCGGCAAGCTTGGCAAGGAGCGGCTGCTTGCCCTTCACGACACCGCCATCGAGCGGCTGCGCGCCTATGCTGTGGAAAGGGACAGGTTGCTGGGCGCCACACCGCTCCCCTTCTTCGTCAAATGCGATGGCAGCCGGCTTGGCGACTGCGGCGCCCGATACAATTTCGCGCATGTCTGCCAGAACATCGGCTTGCGTGAGCGACAGACCGAGGGACGACACGGCCGCGGCCCCCGCATCCACGACCTGCGGCACAGCTTCGCTGCCAAAACGATGATCGACTGGTACAGGTCCGGCAAGGATCCCGCGCGCGAAATGGTCAAGCTGACCACCTGGCTTGGCCACGCCAATCCCGACCACACCTACTGGTATATCGAGGCCGTTCCCGAACTGCTGGAACTCGCGTCGGCCCGCATTAGCGATAGTCTTGACGGGGAGATGCTGTCATGACCGGCATGGCATTCCCCGCGCTGCTCCAGCGCTTCTTCACCGATCGGCTATGCGTCCAGATGGAAGCAAGCCGTCATACCATGACGGGATATCGCGATACGTTCCGCCTCCTGATCCGCTTTGCCAGTGCGCGATCAGGGAAATCGCCGGCGAGTCTTGGCATCGCCGACCTTGATGCTGAGCTGGTCGCCGACTTCCTCGTCCATATTGAAACCTCGCGAAATAATGGTGCGCGCAGCCGCAACACCCGCCTTGCCGCGATCCGGTCCTTCTTCCGCTTTGTCGCCATGAACGAGCCGGAATGGTTGTGGCATTGCCAGAGAATCCTTGCGCTGCCGGACAAGCGCTATGTCAAACGCGGCGTGACATTCCTGGATGGGTCGGAGATCGCGGCGTTGCTGTCGGCGCCCGCTCGTTCGACATGGACCGGTCGACGGGATCACATGATGTTGCTGGTCGCCCTGCAAACCGGCCTTCGGGCATCCGAACTGATCGGCCTTCGCTGCCGGGATGTCGTCCTTGGCGCCGGCGCGCATATCCGCTGTCTGGGCAAGGGCCGGAAGGAACGGTGCACGCCGCTGCGCCGCGACACCGCGAAGGCATTGCAAGCCTGGTTGAAGGAGCGGCACGGCGAGGAGGATGAGCCATTATTCCCATCCATCCGTGGCGATCCGCTTTCCCGCGACGCCTTGGAGCATCTGGTTCGCAAACACTGCTGCACCGCTGCGCGCTCCTGTCCGAGCCTCATGGGCAAGCGGGTCAGTCCGCACACTCTGCGTCATAGCACGGCCATGGAACTGCTGCATCATGGCGTCGATCAATCCGTCATCGCTCTCTGGCTCGGGCATGAATCGATCGAGACGACGCAAATCTATATCCATGCCGACATGCGGCTGAAGGAAAAGGCACTGGCCAGCGTCACCACGCCCGAAACCCGTCCGGGGAGGTTCCGGCCTGACGACGAACTGCTCGCCTGGCTCGAAGCCCTCTGATTATGCCGATCTGCTGCATGGCTGACCCGCAGAAATCCGTTATTCTGCACAGCCATGCGGCATAATCCCGAACCCGGCATAATGAACATTATGCCGATATCGGCATAAGATTCATCATGCAGGGCATGAAAGCCGCCTCAACCGGAAAACCCTGATTTCAACGAGCCGCGCCGACTATGCGAGGGACGAGCTCGTAGCCGAGCTGGGCGCATCCTTCATCGGCGCGATTGTCGGTTTCAAGGTCGAGGAACGCGAAGACCATGCCGCGTATATCGAGCACTGGTTGACCGCGCTCCGCAACGACAAGCGCGCGATTTTCGAGGCTGCCCGTGAGGCTCAGAACGCCGCCGACTACCTGTTGGCGATGATGACCGACCAAGCGGATTGAATGACCCGCCCTGCTAAATGCACGAGACGCCGCGCAAGCGCGGCGTCCCATTTCAGGAAAGTGAAATATGGGGGCTACTCAATGTGGTTTATATACAAATCCCGACATGTTAACTATGGGCGGGAGCAGGTCGTTTTTAGGTGCAAAATGGAAAATATCATCGACACCTACAGGAATCGCATCAAGGCGATGGGGTATGAGCCGCGTCGGCAGGAAGAGATTCCTGACGTGATGGCAGCTTATTGCGAAGCAATCGCAAATTGCAAGATTGAAGGACTTGAATTGGTTTCGGATGACCACTCTTTTTGTTTGCTGTTGGTCGAAACCCAAATTCCCGTCGATGTGGCGATTGGTCTGGCGCAGGACTACAACCGTGATGTTCTGTCCCGCCAGAAACTCGCTGCATGACAGGTGAGCGACCCTTACACCTGGCGTAACAGCGACGTTCTTCGGAACAAGCTGGGAATCCGCGACGATAATATCCTCAAGGAGCGAGAAGCTTTCTTCTCGGTTGTCCGACATGGCGAGCTGGTTGTGCAGCGCGCCGCGCCGGCGACGAACGCGCGCGAGTATCGCGAACTGCACAATCATCTGTTTCAGGACGTATATGATTGGGCGGGGCGCTTTCGGACTGTGGACATAAGCAAACCCGGCAGCACTTTTGCCCGAGCGCACTTCATTGCCCGCAGCATGGAGCACGAATTTAAGCAGCTGCCCGACCTCCAAACCCTCAAGTCGATGGATCGTGATCGCTTTGCCGATACCATGGGGCGGCATATTTCCGAATTAAATGCCGTTCATCCGTTCCGTGAGGGCAATGGTCGCACCATGCGGCTGCACTTGCAGCTACATTCCCTTGCGGCCGAAAAATTCGTCTCGATCCAGGCAATGGGGCCGAAGGACTGGATGGAGGCGAGCCGCGACAGCTTCCATACCGGAAATCATGCCTCCCTCGCCAAAGTCATCCGTGATGCCATGCCCCTCGAACAGAACCGCGTCGAGCCAGCGCGTGGGCCAGCGGGCATCGCGTTTCCACCCTCGATGGAATCTCTCATGCCAGTTGGCGAACGACGCGCAATGAGTATCGAGCAGGCCAAGGATCAAATCAGCCGTTACCTACCTACTGCGCAAACCGTTGCGTCGCGGCAGCATGAGCAGCTTAATCGGATCGCGGAAACGTCCGCTGACATGCGCCAGCTGGCCGCGCGTTCAGCGCAGGAGCTTGCCTTTTTCCGCGATCCCAAAGGGCCGATGCACCACCTTCAGCTGATTGAGCAACGCCGCTATCATCAGATCGAAGTCAATTGGTCCGAGGGTATGGACCCGCTGCAAAGAGTCCGCGCCATCAGCGCGGGCGCCGCAGATTTCCTTTCGAAAATGACCGACCGCGACATTCAGGCCGCCGATCGCGCGCTACGTCTGCAAGTCATGCCTCCCGGCGTCAGTCAGGTTGATCTACGCCTTGCCGCGCAATTCGAGAAAAACTCGCCTGAGCAGAACCGCGCCGATGCCAGGTTCGCGCAATTCCAGCTCGCCATTGATAAGCGCGTCGCGACAGCTACCGAGCGCGGCGCATCGAAGGAACAGCTGGCGCAGATCGTCGAAAGCGCAAAGGCCCATGTCGCCGCAACATTGCGCGAAGGCAAATCACCGACGCCGACCGCCGAGAAATCAAAGGACCGCGAGCGCTGAAAATGAGCGGCCAGGGCCGCGCGCTTCGTAGTCTGTCAGCTGCCACATAGGATCGAGCGGCCCAGGGCCGCGCTCCGTCAGTGGTGGCAGCTGCCACCGGGGGAACACCAAGGGCACCCGCCCTTTCGTTCCCGAAGCATAATCGACAGGACCGGGTTGCCCGACAAGTTCGGCCAGTTCCGGCGCGCTCGCGCGCGCCGGGGCCTCCCTAGTCGCGCCGCCCGCACCACTCCCATCGATTTTGCTCCCCCCTCCCCATCCCGCGCTTCGCCAGCGGGTCAGAGCCGCAGGCCGCAGGCAGCGGCTTCGCCTAAAGGAGTGAGGAAAATGGAAGCGACAACTGACCAGATCGCCACCGTTGCGGCGCTGAACGACATTGCGCGGCGAACGATGGGCGTGACTTGTCGCACCGTGATTACGCAAGGCATCGCGGCGCTGGACGAGAATACGCAGTCCGACATTCTCAAGATGATCGAGGGCTTTGAGGATTTCACACCCGACAACGATCCTCACGGCGAGCATGACGCCGGTTTCCTTTATCGCGATGTGATCGGCCAATGGCATACCCGCTGGACTGACGACAGCACGCGCCCAGCCCTCTCGGTCATGTGGAAGTTCGACTATTACGACCGCGATCTTGAATTTGGCAGCGCCGAACCATGGAATCCCGATGCCACAACCCGCGTGCTCACCATTCTCCTAACCAGCGAATATTGAGGGAGGCCACCATGACCAAATCGCCCCCCGTGATCGAGCTTAGCTGGCGTGATGAGAATTACGGTTCCGTCTGCGCTGTCGCCGCCTTCCGCAACTATGCGGGCACACTGGATTGGAGCGACCGCACCCACCAGCGGTTTCGCGGATGCCTGAAACGCGCAGGCTTCGCCTTCCACGATGGCCGGTGCAGCTACATCGCCACCAGCGGCACCCGCGAGGATCGGCAGCGCGCCCTTTGTGACGAGCTGGCCCGCGCAGGCTTCCAGATCGACAGCGGCGACGTGAGGGCAGAGGCATGAACCGCGAACGCCGCAAGCAGATCGCCGCCGCCCGCGTGCTGATCGACAAGGGCAAGGCCCTGTTGGATGAGGCGCGCGACATGCTCGAAACCGTCAAGGATGACGAGCAGGCCGCCCGCGAAAATCTGCCACCCAGTCTTGAGGACAGCGAACGCGCGCAGGCGATGGACGCCGCAGTTTCCGAACTGGAAAGCGCGATTTCAGCCCTTGAAGACTTCGACGCCGACGAGATCGGCACGCAACTCGACACCGCCAGCGAATAGGAAGGATTGACCATGCAACCCATGCGCCACCTAGATCGAGACACGCGCCGCGCCCGCCTTCTGGCGGCGCGCACGCGCCCCGTCGGCGGCATCAACCGGCGCGGCATCTTCACCGGCCATTGGGACGGTGGCGATGTTGTGCGCCAGTTTCGCGGCGATAACGGATCGTGGATCGGCCTTGCCGCCTACAAGGCGAAGGAAGAGCCGGAGCCGCAGCCATGAAAATCAGCAACACGGCGAGCGCCGTTCGCGTCACCCTCTCCCCCACCGAGATCAGCGATTTGCAATTTGTGATCGAGGCGGCCGAGCGCGCGGGGCATTATATGCCCGCGCGCGTCCTCAACATCATGGCGGCGCTGACGCGCAGCGCCGACGATGTTCGGATGAAACAGGCCATGAAGCGGGCGGAAAAAGATCGCGTGACGCGGATCGAGCAGGACCGACGCGCGCGCGAACGCCAATTCATGCTAGGCGACCGATACAGCGTCATGGCGAGCCGCGCCGACTACGCCGATGCGTCTTCTGATCCGGACGCGCGCCAATGGGTTGACCTGGTGTTTCATGAAATCATGCAGAGGCCGCTTCCCGATCAATACGAACTCCGGCGCGACGTGTGGCGTGTCCACGTTGTCCAACTGGACGGCGGCACGCTCGGCGCTGTTGTAGGCGGCGATTGCACTCAAACCGCCGACCCCGCCGAAATTACTTCCGTAGCGGAACAGCTGATCGCCCGCTTCGAGGCCAGAGCTTGACGCGCGTGGAGCGGTGGCAGCTGCCACCGCTCCAGAGAGATCTAGAATCTGGCGATGAGAGGCAGCAGCGCCGCCGCTTGGCTTCCCAGGACCGGCACCCAATAATTCGCGGCGCGGTAATCAGGGCCGTGATCGACCGCCATCACCCCAAAGACATATCCGATCATTGGCAGCGTCCACAGCAGACGCCCGCCCAGGTCCACGCCCATCAGCACCAGCGCAACGCCAAGCACAGCCCAAAGCGGAATCAGTCGTTCCATGATTTCGCGATGACGGATTATTCGCCATGCACTTTCCCGGTCATCGGCGCTAACCTGCGATACGAGGCCCATAGCTTCCCCTTTTCATCAACGGTCGCCGGCGATCATCCAACGGCTTCACGAAAATGTGAAGCGCGTTTCGCGCGCATTCTCGCCAATCCGTTGTATAGCCCCCATCGAGCGAGGGCGAGGGACTGTGACAGCGGCCCTTCGCAAATCCTCTCGCTCAAAGGAGGTGATGTGATTTGACAGCATATGAAGCAGCTCAATTGACGATCGCAGCCGTCGCGCTCGTGATCGCAATTGTGAAGCTGGGGAAGTCCGATAAGGGCTGATCTAGCGGGGCGGGTGGTCTGACAGGGCCGCCCGCCCTAAATGTTTGAACCCGCCGTGTGACAGCACGGCGGGTTCAGGTAGGTGCGTGAAATGAATCAGCACACGAAGCATTGCCTATATAGCCCTTTTCCCTTGCCAATCCAATAACCGACGCGCGCGCGAGGTGTTCCCCGTCTGTTCCCTTTGGCGCATAAGCGCCCAATGGCCGCGAACTACAACCGCCCCAAGCCCATTGATCCTATCTGGTATCGGCAAGGCTGCTATCTGCGCATCTATTGCGCTTGCGGTCGCCGCGTTGTCGCCCCGCTGGGCGACTTCGCCCGCTCGCGCCGCATTTCTTTCGATACCCGCATTTACGAGCTGATCGCGCGGCTTCGGTGCAGCCAGTGCCGCCGCAAGCCTTATGCGGACGTGTCGCGCAACCGCTCGGGCAATTAAAATGACGGAGGATCCGATTGCTCGGATGCTTCCGGCGCTATCCGTTGGGCATGTCGCCGGCGACATGCCGCAGCGTCCTCTAGGTCACCGCTATGCTATGACCTGGCGGGCGCTTTTCCCTAGATTGAGGCGGCAATGCCGCCGCGTCCGCTGTTCGACTTTGGGGCCTGTTCCTGCCCCCTGCCGCAAGGGCTGGACCGTCTCGGCCGCTGTGCGGCCTCGCTTGGCGATCAGGCGGGTTTCCCCGCCCTTCCTTCGCTACGCTCCGTGCAGGACGGGTGATCCCCCTCCCCCCTGATCGGCCCTGATTTGCGGCATTCCCCGGCCCTGCTCGCCGCTGGGCAGAAGTCGATGACCCGTCATCGCCTTCGGCTCCATTCTAGGCAGGGAAAACAGCACATGACCGACATTCCGTTGGCAACGATTCTTCGGATCAACGCCGCACGCACCATTCCGCTCGCTCGCTATGAGGAAGAGGGCAATTTTGACCGCTTCGGCTACATCAAAGACCTTGCCGAAAATCATGGCGCTGACCTTCCCGCCGTCATCGAGATTGCCGACCTACTAGGACCGGATGAAGATTTTGACGGCCTTGTGACCACCATCGAGGACGCCGCCGAGGGCTTCGGCTTTGGTGCTCTTATCCTCGGGGGGCGTGAGCATGGGCCAGGAGCTTATGACGCCCGCGCAGATTGCGGATATTTGCGACGGCCGAGACAAGGCCATAGCCCTTTGGCTCGGCCTCTATGACACCTACCATGCAACCCGCGACGAGGCGGCGCGCCTGACCCTTGGCGGCCCACTATCGCTGTCATGTGGCCGCGACTGGACCGAGGACACGTTGACTCGCGCTTTCATCCAGTCGCAGCCTATCGACCAGCGCGACAAGGAGACGGGAGCGCGCCAGACCATCGACGCACGCGACAATTTCGAGCGCGTCTTGACGCACACGATGGACCGCCGGTGCTGGGCGGCCCTCATGGAGCAGCTGGGTTTCGACCAGCTGCTAGACCAGCAGGCCCGAAAGGAGTTTCATGACGGCTTGCGCGATGATCCCGTGCCGTTCACGCCCGACAACTGCGCCGCGACTTTCGGAAATATCTGGACCAACCGGCGCGACCTCTATTTGCGCGGCATCGCCAACGTCTTCGCCAAGCTGGATCGCCGCTTTCGCTCGCACAACGGTTTCAAGATCGGCGCGCGTCTCATCATCGACCGCGCCTTGAACGAATGGGGATCATGGGACCGATACGAGCGCCGCGACACGTTGCGGGACGTGGAGCGCGTCTTTCTGGAACTGGACGAAAAGCCCCCTGTTTCAGAGGGCCACAGCATCGCCTCACAAGTTGCCGATGCTGCGCGCGTGCGCGGATCGCTGCCAACGGTGATCGAGGGCGACTATTTCCGAGTTCGCGTCTTCAAGAATGGCAATCTGCACATATGGTTCGAGCGTGACGACCTTTTGCAGAGTGTGAATCTGTTGCTCGCGGAATATTACGGCGAGGCTATCGGTGACGGCTATGAGACGACCGAGGCAGAAGCGGCCCCGGCCTATCATATCACGCCCGCCAAGAATTTCGGCGCGTTCATGACTTCTCCGGAGATCGCCGCCCAGGTCATCGAACATGCGAGAATCAGCAAAGGCCAGCGCGTTCTAGAGCCTAGCGCGGGAAAGGCCGCGCTCGCTTCGGCCGCACGCAACGCCGGTGCCGATGTAACTTGCGTGGAGCTGCAACCCGGCTTCGCCCATGAGCTACGGGTAATCCATGGCTTTGCCGATGCGATCGAGGGCGACTTTCTCGCACTGGACCCGGCCCATTATGCACCGTTCGACGCAGTGATAATGAACCCGCCTTTTGATCGAGGCCGCGACTGTGACCATGTGCGCCATGCCCTCGCCTTTCTCAAACCGGGAGGCGTGCTGGTGGCGATCATGAGCGCGCGGGCAGAGTATGGCGAGGATCAGCGCCACAAGGCGCTACACCGCATGATCGCCGGTTGCGAGGCGATCTATTTTCACGGTCGTAAATGGATCGACCTTCCCCCCGGTTCTTTCGCCCACGCTGGAACCAACGTGAACACCGTTTTGCTTGCGATCCGCAAGCCGGGTTGATCGGTGCAGGCGGTGGCAGCTGCCACCGCCTGTCCTGGCGCAGATTGAGGCGGCAAGCCGCCGCGCTGATCTGGCGCGTTTTGGGGCCTGTTCCTGCCCCCTGCCGCAAGGGCTAGACCGTCTCCGCCGCTGCGCGGCTCCGCTTGGCGATCAGGCGGGTTTCCCCGCCCTTCCTTCGCTACGCTCCGTGCAGGACGGGTGATCCCCCTCCCCCCTGATCGGCCCTGATTTGCGGCATTCCCCGGCCCTGCTCGCCGCTGGGCAGAAGTCGATGACCCGTCATCGCCTTCGGCTCCATTCTAGGCAGGGAAAACAGCACATGACCGACATTCCGTTGGCAACGATTCTTCGGATCAACGCCGCACGCACCATTCCGCTCGCTCGCTATGAGGAAGAGGGCAATTTTGACCGCTTCGGCTACATCAAAGACCTTGCCGAAAATCATGGCGCTGACCTTCCCGCCGTCATCGAGATTGCCGACCTACTAGGACCGGATGAAGATTTTGACGGCCTTGTGACCACCATCGAGGACGCCGCCGAGGGCTTCGGCTTTGGTGCTCTTATCCTCGGGGGGGCGTGAGCATGGGCCAGGAGCTTATGACGCCCGCGCAGATTGCGGATATTTGCGACGGCCGAGACAAGGCCATAGCCCTTTGGCTCGGCCTCTATGACACCTACCATGCAACCCGCGACGAGGCGGCGCGCCTGACCCTTGGCGGCCCACTATCGCTGTCATGTGGCCGCGACTGGACCGAGGACACGTTGACTCGCGCTTTCATCCAGTCGCAGCCTATCGACCAGCGCGACAAGGAGACGGGAGCGCGCCAGACCATCGACGCACGCGACAATTTCGAGCGCGTCTTGACGCACACGATGGACCGCCGGTGCTGGGCGGCCCTCATGGAGCAGCTGGGTTTCGACCAGCTGCTAGACCAGCAGGCCCGAAAGGAGTTTCATGACGGCTTGCGCGATGATCCCGTGCCGTTCACGCCCGACAACTGCGCCGCGACTTTCGGAAATATCTGGACCAACCGGCGCGACCTCTATTTGCGCGGCATCGCCAACGTCTTCGCCAAGCTGGATCGCCGCTTTCGCTCGCACAACGGTTTCAAGATCGGCGCGCGTCTCATCATCGACCGCGCCTTGAACGAATGGGGATCATGGGACCGATACGAGCGCCGCGACACGTTGCGGGACGTGGAGCGCGTCTTTCTGGAACTGGACGAAAAGCCCCCTGTTTCAGAGGGCCACAGCATCGCCTCACAAGTTGCCGATGCTGCGCGCGTGCGCGGATCGCTGCCAACGGTGATCGAGGGCGACTATTTCCGAGTTCGCGTCTTCAAGAATGGCAATCTGCACATATGGTTCGAGCGTGACGACCTTTTGCAGAGTGTGAATCTGTTGCTCGCGGAATATTACGGCGAGGCTATCGGTGACGGCTATGAGACGACCGAGGCAGAAGCGGCCCCGGCCTATCATATCACGCCCGCCAAGAATTTCGGCGCGTTCATGACTTCTCCGGAGATCGCCGCCCAGGTCATCGAACATGCGAGAATCAGCAAAGGCCAGCGCGTTCTAGAGCCTAGCGCGGGAAAGGCCGCGCTCGCTTCGGCCGCACGCAACGCCGGTGCCGATGTAACTTGCGTGGAGCTGCAACCCGGCTTCGCCCATGAGCTACGGGTAATCCATGGCTTTGCCGATGCGATCGAGGGCGACTTTCTCGCACTGGACCCGGCCCATTATGCACCGTTCGACGCAGTGATAATGAACCCGCCTTTTGATCGAGGCCGCGACTGTGACCATGTGCGCCATGCCCTCGCCTTTCTCAAACCGGGAGGCGTGCTGGTGGCGATCATGAGCGCGCGGGCAGAGTATGGCGAGGATCAGCGCCACAAGGCGCTACACCGCATGATCGCCGGTTGCGAGGCGATCTATTTTCACGGTCGTAAATGGATCGACCTTCCCCCCGGTTCTTTCGCCCACGCTGGAACCAACGTGAACACCGTTTTGCTTGCGATCCGCAAGCCGGGTTGATCGGTGCAGGCGGTGGCAGCTGCCACCGCCTGTCCTGGCGCAGATTGAGGCGGCAAGCCGCCGCGCTGATCTGGCGCGTTTTGGGGCCTGTTCCTGCCCCCTGCCGCAAGGGCTAGACCGTCTCCGCCGCTGCGCGGCTCCGCTTGGCGATCAGGCGGGTTTCCCCGCCCTTCCTTCGCTACGCTCCGTGCAGGACGGGTGATCCCCCTCCCCCCTGATCGGCCCCGTTTGCGGCATTCCCCGGCCCAGCGTCGCCCGCTTTCGGCAGAAGTCGATGACCCGTCATCGCCTTCGGCTCAATTAGGAAGGGAAAGCCCATGAAAATCCGTATCTACCGCCAGACCGAGCAGGACTTTGACCGGATCGAGATCGAGGGCGCGACCTTTGAAACCATCGTCAACCGGGCAGCGGTCGAGGGGTTTCAATGCAGCGGTTACAACAGCAATCCGAGCCAGCGGCTTGAGTTGCAGGGCGCACCGAAATTCAAGGGCATTTGCGGTCCTATGTGGGATGGCGATGCGATCCGCTACGAATGCAGCGCCACCTATGCGGAGTTGAGCGCATGAGCGCTGCCCCCGCGATCCGCACGGCGCAGGCCGACGAGCTGGGCGACCAGATCATTGCCGCAGGCTTCGCGACAAGCGGCTTTCTGCTGGACATTAACGGGGCGCTTGATGTGCCCCGCGACTTTCCCCTTTCCGCACCGTGGAATCTGCCGTCGCGCCTGTTCCAATTCCCCATCGAGGTTATCCGCGCAGAGCAGGACGAGCCGCGCAAGATCGGCCTTCGCCATCCTTTGCTTGCCGCCCATCCTTTCGTGCAGCACGTCGAGCGCGCGCTAGGGATCGAGATCGCCCGCGATGGCGTGACGAACCGCCACGGCTACAGCAACCGCGCTCATTCGCTCTGGCATCATGCGGTGGACCTTATCAGCGCCGGGAAATGGCGCGAATTGCTCGAAACGCAGGAGTTCACCGAACCACGCAACATCTTCAAGGCCGTTGCCTATGGCCTTCGCTACTCGCACCATGAGGACAAGAGGGCGAGCGGTCATATCAACACCGCCGAGGCCCGCCAGATCATGCGCGCGATGGATGCCACCGAGCCGACCGACCGCGCCGCGCTGATCCTAAGCCTTTCCGCCCCGTCCCCGTGCAAGCAAGACCGCAGCGCCGAATATTGGGCGATCAACGCTCACGGCATCTGCGCCGAGGATGAGGCATGGGCCTTCATCGTCGGGATCGAGGACGGTTGGTTTTCCTATGACCGTGCCGGTTTCCTGCAATGGTCCCCCAAGGGCCGCGACCGCTACGCCGCAGGCGATAGCGCCAGCTTCACCGAGGCGAGCGGCCAGACCGCTTTCGCCTTTTGAGGGGATCGAGCATGGCGCGCCATTGCATCCGAGAACCCCGCTACGTTCCCCCGGTGCAACGCATCGGGGAACAACCCGACCTGTTCGGAGGCCCGACCCTTTCCCATGTTGCCGAGCGCAAGGGACCACCGAAAGGCTGGCAGCGCCAGTTGCAGAAATGGGGCCGCTGCACCGTCATTGCTGATCTTGAGTCCGCCCCTTTGCCTGCCATCAACCCGGCCCCGTCCCCGGCTCCGGTTTTCCTTGTCGCTTGCGTTGCCGCGAAGCTGGACCGCCCCGCCCCGGCTCGCGATCTTTACGCATCGCCATGGTTTCGGAAGGCTCGCGCCTATGTCGAACGGCAGGAAGGGCAATGGTTCATCCTGTCCGCAAAGCATGGCCTGATCGCGCCGGAAACCGTGATCGCGCCTTATGACGAGACGCTAGGCGCGATGAAGGCAAGCGCGCGCCGCCTTTGGGGCGTGCGCGTGATCGAGGCGATGGCCGATCAGATTGATGCCGCCGCGCCGCTGATCGTTCTCGCAGGCCGGCACTATCGCGATCCTTTGTGGCCGCAAATCGAGCGGCGCGCATCCGCGCCGATGGAAGGGCTTGGAATCGGCCAGCAACTCGCTTGGCTCGCTCAAAAATGGTGATGGAGTGCAGCTTGCCGTCAGGCGGTTTGAGACCGTAAATCGACCTGTGACTATGGACGCCCCCAAAGAACCCTTGTGGACGCAAGATCAGGCCATTGCCTATGAGGCAGCGCTTGAGGCGATCAATGACGTGATCGCCGGTTACAGCGAACAAATCGCACTGGAACAGGACCGTCAGAAGCCAGATGCAGCGCGTATCTCGTGGCTTGAAATGCGGACGGATCATGCGTCCGCAACCAGCCATGCCCTTACCGTCACCGATGATGAGAATGTCCGGCAAGCACTGCTGGAATACAGCGCCATGGTGCGGGCGAGGGAAGCCCCAAGGTAGCGGTCTGCCCTTCGGGCAGGCGTTGATTTGTTAAATCCCCCCGTCAGTGTCTTCCTAGCATGAGGGACGCACCAGGCCGCATCAAGGATCGGCGGTCCCCCCAATTTGCTACGCAAATCGGCTCCCCCACCGCCCGCTAGCGCGGCCGCTTCGCGGTCCCTGACCCGACCCGGCGCGACCCTCCCCTTGGCCTTGCCAATTCCGGCAACAAGGAGGTTGTTATGTCTCATCGTCTGTTCGCCCAGCTGGCTTTCGAGCGCGCGCTTGGAAATGCTGCGATCGACGCCCTGAGAAATGCGGTCAACGATAAGGACCATTTTGAGGCCGAAAGCATGTGGCCGAAAGATCCGATGTTCATCGGCAAAACGAGCGCCGACATTGAGGCTGTGTCCGACGAGCTGGCGCAGATCATTGCGGATCGCATCAATGATGTGCTGGACGGTCCCGGCATCCGCAACATTGAGCGCGGCGAGTGTTTCGACCCGCAGCTTGTCGCCCTTGTCCTTGAGGCCAAGGCGAAGCGCGGTCAGTCCGGCTGACGCCGGAGGGGCGGGCATGGCCCGCCCCTTTTCGCCCGTTGGGCAAAACCGATGATCTCGGTGCTACATGGAGCGGGGGGCGGGGCATCGAACCCCGCCCCCCGCAATCTCTTCTCTCTGTGTGTCGAGGCATTTTGGCATGGGTGCGCGCCAGCTTTCAAGGATCGGCGGTTCCCCCAATTTGCTGCGCAAATCGGCTCCCCCACCGCCCGCTGACGCGGCCGCTTCGCGGTCCCTGACAGCCGGCGCCGGTGCCCATGCCGGGTGTCTCCCGTCACCAACGAGAAGGAGAACCGGATGCACATCAAATTGTTTAGAGCACTGAAAGCGGCTAATCTGTCCGACGACGCCGCAGCGGAAGTTGTAGAGGCTATTGAGGAGTATATCGCCGTGAAGGTTCAGGAGGCGAACAAGGGAATCGAAAGCAAGCTGACGGCACAAACTTGGGTCATCGGCAGCGTCGGTTTCGTCCTCGCAGTCATCGGCCTTGCGCCCGCTTTCATCAAACTGTTCCAGTAAGACAAAGGGAGGCTTCGGCCTCCCTTTTTTTGCCGAACCGCCCGATTGTCAGGAGGCGCAAATTGATCGACTTCGCACAAGCACGGTTGGATATGTTCGAGAGCGGTGTATTCGGCCAGGGCAATGCTTTCTGGCGCTGGATCGCCACGGTCGAGGCGCGGCCCTATCTGGCCGCTTTCGCTGCCGATCGAGCACCTCCCAGCGAACGCGAGTTTTTCGCGGTCGATCTTGCCGCAGAGGATCTACTTGATTCCGATCACCTGGCCGAGCTGGCCCAGCAGATCGAGGCGACGCACGGGGGGCGCCATACGCGCCAGGGTTAGCCGCGAGCAGCTTTGCGCTGTTGCTCCGCTACGTCGCGGATCATAGCTGCCCAGCATCCCAAAATCATGCCCTCTTCATTATCGACTTCGCTTGTCGCGACCGCATAGATACCCAGCAAGTTTGCGACCTCTTCCGTCTCGACAATGCCTTGGCGCGCAAGCAGGGTGGCAAAGATCGAGAGCGCTCCACCCATTGCCCGCACCAGTGGCGCATCTTGTGGCAGACGGTCAAATTCGGGGGGCGGGTTACTGGACATAGATCATTCCAATCAAAAAAAGCGACAGCCTTTCAGGACTGATCGTCTGAAATGCTATCCTCTGCCAATAATTCGACAACCGATAATCTGAAAACACCGGCAAGGCTCTCCAAGGTATCAAGCGTGGGATTGCCTTGTCCCCGAACCATGTATGAAATATGCGACGCCGCAACGCCCGAGCGTTCGGACAACTCCCCTTGAGTTATGCCTAGCTTCTTTAGTTCGCGCGCAATGTTGGCCCCGAGCTGGGTCATCAACGGCGATGTTCGTTTCAGGTATATGGTTGGCATCGTGTTCGCGTCCTTCTCGCTAGGCGCAGAATGTCGGCACAGGCAGCATGGCGCAATAGGGTTGCTCAAGCAACTAATTGCGCCATGGCTTTCGCGCCTAGCGCAGATGGTATAGGTTACGCGCCATATGCATTGAGCGAAGGCATTCGCGTATGAGGAAAAATCAAGGTGGTGCGGTGCAATCTCCGGTGGAGCTATTTGCCGCAAAAATTGCAAAGGCCGGTTGGGAAGGGTCGATCACAGACCGGCAAATCGTTGATCGCCTGATCGCGACCCTCACGCCTCAGGAGCAACAAGTCGTCGGATTGCGGATTGGGCTTGGCCAATCCCACGCCTTCACCCTCAAGGCGATCGGAGACATTATCGGTTTGTCAGATAGCCGGATTTCGCTGATTGAGGCGAAGGCTTATCGGAAAATGCGATGGGTGTGTAAAAATGTCGGTATCGACGATCATGCTGCCTTGGACCGCTTGGCGCAGCAGCGAGAAAAAACGGTCGCTGACGAAGATCAGGCTAGAGAGCGTCGGGAAATTCAGAAGGCGCTCGACCTAGCAACCAAAAGGCAACATCGCCTAGAGCGGGACGAAAGGCGGCGCGCGAATGCTCGCAAGAATGCTTGGGAACGCCGACTACGCAAGGCAGAGGAACGCCATCAGCAATTGAATGATGAAGCAGCTTATCTTGCGCAGCGCGTAAACGCGCTTGAAGGACGAGGATGGCTCGCGCGGACGATCATTCCGCGCAATACAGAGATCGACCGTTCGCGGGCAAGAGCGCAGCAGTGTGGAATTGAGATTGCAGAAGCGGCCGCAGAGATTGCGAAGCTTCACGCCACACGACCCGAGGGGCCTGACATTGCCGAGTGAGAACGCCCCTCCCCCGGCCCCGAAGATCGCGCGCGTCTATTTGCGCGTCAGCACCGACGCGCAGGACTTGCGCCGCCAGGACTCCATTGTGACCGACGCGAAGGCAGCGGGTTACTATGTCGCGGCTGTCTATCGAGAGAAGGCATCGGGTGCGCGAGCTGATCGCCCCGAGCTGCTGCGCATGATTGCCGATCTTCAACCCGGCGAAGTCGTCATTGCGGAGAAGATTGATCGGATCAGCCGCCTACCGCTGCCCGAGGCCGAGCAGCTGGTTGAGACAATCCGCGCGCGTGGCGCACGCATTGCTGTTCCCGGCGTGGTGGACCTATCCGATCTCGCGGCCGATGCCGAAGGCATCGCCCGCATCGTGCTCGAATCTGTTCAAGACATGCTATTGAAGATCGCTCTGCAGATGGCGCATGATGACTACACCGATCGCCGCGAACGCCAGCGCCAGGGGATTGCCTTGGCGAAAGTGGAGGGGCGCAGCGGAGGCCGTAAAGGCGATCATGCAAAGCACGCTCGCATTGTCGCATTGCGTGAGGCGGGAAAGAGCATCTCCCAAACAGCCGAACTTGCCGAATGCGACCGCAGCACCGTCAAAAGAGCGTGGGCCGCGCATCGAACATCCCAGGAGCCAAAGCAGGAACCCAGCGCCGCGAAAAAGCACCATGAGCGGAAACGCTGATCGCTCAAACTATCATGATCGCAGCCGGTGGCAGCTGCCACCGGCCACCCTTTTGCCGTGCAAGCGAAATGCCAACTCTCAAACGATCAACGGCCATACAGCTGTAGTTTCCATATTCAGCATTGCAGATCGAGGGCAGCGACGAGGGGAGGACCAAGGCCGGTGGCAGCTGCCACCACCGTCAGCACGAATTGCTGCATCTACTTGGCACGCTTCCTTTGGGCGTTACTGTCTGCCGGATACGAACTGCGCATCGCCACTAATGCGGGCAAGCAGAAAACCGGCCTTCGGCCTTGGGTTTCCACAAGTGGACCCTCCCATTTTCAACTTGCCCGCGTCGCTCAGCTTCGCCGCCAAAAATCCGTCAGCAACGCTTATCCAAAGGAGACTACCATGCAGAACATCGCTGAATTTCGGATCATCGGGCGCGTTGGCAGCGTCGATCAGACCGATAAGGTCACACACGTTTCCGTCGCTGCGAACTATAATCGCAAGGATGGCGATGAATGGAAAACCGACACGCTTTGGAACCGCGTGACGTTTTTCCGCCAGTTGGCGGAACGCGCTGGCGAGCTGGGCAAGGGCGACCTGGTGCATATCACCGGGCGGATGCGCCAGAGCAGTTACGAGAGCAACGGTGAAACCCGCTACACTGTGGACCTGATCGCGGAGGGCATGGGTATTCTGGCGCGGGGCGGGGCTGAATAGCCCAGCCCCATCGCCAAAAGACGGGCGGCCCGCAGGGCCGCCCTTTTTTGTGGACACAAGCCTATGCTAACCCTAATATGATTAGGGTTTAATTTTGCGAGGCTTTTTGTGGCTGCCAAATTGTTCAATCGTGTTGCGAGCTTACGGGCCGCAGCTGGACTTACGCAAGCCGAGCTTGCGGCACAGATTCTTGTCTCGCCTGAGACAATCGCGGCCATTGAGAACGGTCGACAGGATGCAACCCTGCTAACGGCGTTGCGAATGTCGCGCGCGTTGCAAACCCAAGTGCCGAACATCTTTAGGGAGCAGCCTTTCCCTAAGTTGATCGGCTCCGATCGTGGCGAGGGCTCTGTTGCAAAGATTGGCGGCAGTCAGAGGTAGGCTGTCGCTCTGCGCCGATCAGGCGGCTGCTGCGAAATGGTGGTTGAGCATGCCCATGGCCTCCGTCAGCGCCGAGGGCCCAATGCCAAAAGCTCTCTCCACAAGGCGCACCTCGCCCCTGATGCCGGGCTGCAGGCACCAGGGGCGAGCCTGTCCTTTGCGCAGGGCTCGCATGACTTCGAATCCCTTGATCGTGGCATAGGCCGTGGGGATCGATTTGAAACCGCGCACCGGCTTGATCAGTATCTTGAGCTTTCCGTGATCGGCCTCGATCACGTTATTGAGATACTTCACCTGCCGGTGGGCCGTCTCCCGGTCCAGCTTTCCTTCGCGCTTCAATTCGGTGATCGCTGCACCATAGCTCGGCGCTTTGTCGGTATTGAGCGTGGCAGGCTTTTCCCAGTGCTTCAGGCCTCGCAGGGCCTTGCCCAGGAACCGCTTCGCTGCCTTGGCGCTGCGGGTCGGCGACAGGTAGAAATCGATCGTGTCGCCCCGCTTGTCGACTGCCCGGTACAGGTAGGTCCACTTGCCCCGCACCTTGACGTAGGTTTCATCCAGGCGCCAGCTCGGATCAAAGCCACGCCGCCAGAACCAGCGCAGCCGCTTCTCCATCTCCGGGGCGTAGCACTGGACCCAGCGATAGATCGTCGTATGGTCGACCGAAATGCCGCGTTCCGCCAGCATTTCCTCAAGGTCGCGATAGCTGATCGGATAGCGACAATACCAGCGCACCGCCCACAGGATCACATCACCCTGGAAATGGCGCCACTTGAAATCCGTCATCGTTCCGTCCGTCCAATCTCCGCCAAGCATGCTCAAGCTTCACGATTTTTGCAACAGAGCCTTCGTAACGCATGTTCTTCTCCCTTGGAGCGACCCTTGGCTCATTGCCTGATCGGTCGCTCAAGTTGCTCGGTCCAGCAATGTGCGGCGGGAGGCGGAGAACGCGCCCAGCCATGATCGCGGCGAGCGCGAACAAGCCTCCCGCACTGTTTTGCGCCTCGCCGCGACGAAAGGGGCTCCGTCATCTACCCCCCGCCGACAGCCCTCAAGCCGAGCCGCCAGCGGCCGACACAGGTTATCACTTCACGGTCGGGAAGCCGAGGCGAGCGCGAAGGTCCGGATTCAGTTCGACAACGTGGAAACCGGTCGTGACGCAGGCGAACCAGATGTGCCCGGACTCGGGAACATAGCGTACATGCGACGCACACCCGTCGCTTACCTGGTCGTTCAACCCTGTCCTCCAGTTTATCCAGCTTAGCCCGTTGCCACTTAGCGGGGTATCGGGATTCGCACCCGGCTTATAGTAGCCGACTTCAACCGGCTTTGTAGGATCGCGCAAATCAACGATCCTCACTCCGCCAGCGAAGAAGGGGAACAGACCAAGCCTCGTGTTCCTTGCATCGTCGACATCGTTGTAATGCGAGGCAACCGCGCCGAGGCGCTCGGTGATGTCTGGGATGTTGAAGCTCGCATAGGGATCCTCCTTCCGAGGAGTAAATCGTATCGCGTCGCAGTTCTCCTTGATATTCATTTGCAGCTTGAACTCGCCGACGACCTTTGGATTCTTCTCGTCCGCGATATTGATGATCCGCGGCCATGTTCCAGGACAGGCGCCCAGTTCGGCCGCACCCACCAGGTATGGAACTCCGTTGATCGACGCGGGCACGACAGAATGCATACCGCCTTGCTTGGCTTCGCCGACGAGCCTCATCTTCGGTTGAGAGCGCCCATCGACGATGTCGCTGTTATCGAGAATGTAGACGCTGCCGTTCTCCACAGGCACGTCCCCGGTTTCGGAGGCGAAGACAGCCGCGTAGATCCGCCGCTCATCACGGCTGATCGACACTTCATGTGGCGTGAACCCAGCCGTCAATCCATTGGGTCGCGTGACGCCGAAGCGGCCGAGATAGCGGGGGCGCTTCATGTTGCTGATGTCGAGCACATGCACGCCACCCTTCCCCGAACCGAGTCCGGGCGCGAGTTCTGTACCGTAGACGCGACGACCGTTGGGAGAGATTGTCACCGAGTGGATGTTGGCGGGCCACTTGAACTCGCTCTGCAATTTGGGATTCAGGCAGTTCGAGGCATCGTAGATGCTGAGCCAAGCTGCGTCCTCCTCGCCCCGGCCAGCAATTCCTCCCGAGTAGGCGCCGGCGACGAGAACTTTGCGACCTGGTGCCGCAATCGCGTGCATCGTCTCTACCGCATCGATCGAGCCCCGGTCCCGCAGCAAGCGCACGGGCTTTGGAGCCCGGGGGTCCCTTACGTCGATAACCGCGACGCCCGCTGGCTCGCGGAGGAACAAGGCAGATCGGCTGTTGGCGGTTGCCGGGCCTGTCTGCTTGACGGTGGATACATAGGCACATTGATCGACCCATGAGAGCTGTATATTGCCGCCGCGGTTCCAGATGTCCGTGCGACCGACGAGGCGAACGCCAGCATGATAAGGAAGTTTGGACCGGCCGCTCACCACGTCTTCGATCGTGGTTTGGCCCTGAAGCCCGGTTTCGGGGCGATCGCCGGGACCAATGACGACCTGGGAAGACGCCGGCCATCCGCTACACAGACAGGCTAGGCCGAGCGGGGCAACGACCGCGAGCCTCCGAATCTTGGTGGCTGTCACCGCAGTCAGGCGCGAAAGAGCCTCTGTGGTGCGGATCGTCGGTGAACGCCGCGATGCTCTATCGTGCGTCGCCGCCCCGATCTCGACCATGCCCGGCTTCATGACGCCGACCGGTTTGGCGGGCAAATCATCGGCAAGAACAACATTCCCATGCGCTTCGCTTAACATCCGCAACATCTTTCTCTCCTTTGCTTGGCGCGTCCTCAACTCACCCCCCTCCCGGATCGTCATGTTCCAGACTGAGCAGACATGATGCTCGTCGGCGACCAGCACCTCATGGGTGAAGAAGGGAAGCCTTGTCCGCTGCGCCGCGACGCGCGCGATCTGCTGATCGTGCGTGAGGCTCGTAACCTCATTAGCGTCGTGCCGGACGATAGGACTCGCACAGATTTCGCGGATCAGTTCCAGGTTCCCGTTGTTCCAGACTTCTTCCCAGTACAGGTTGATGAGTTCGATGCCCGAGCGATGCATATGAGGATCCTTGATGCTAAACTGAATATACTGGGACAGATACGGGTTGCGCGCGCCGCTTCACCGCGAAAAGGGGCGTCCGAGGTAATCTTCCAGGTCGCGCGCGTACCTGCGGGCGACGATGCAACCCTCGCCTTGAACGCCAGACGGCGATTCCGGCGGGGTCGCTTACTCATCTGGCCTCCTGTGCCGCCACCACCATGGCTGTCGTCAGGCCGGCGACCCACTCATCCCGCTGGTCAAATTTCCCGACCCACCTCTGTGGGTGTTTTACCATCAAACCCCGCGATCAAACATCTAACTGATTTGAGCTTGCAGGATCGCTCATCCGAACGACCCTGCCCGCATGGCGCTCGCTCGGATCAGAAGGAGCGGCTGAGGCGCGCGCCCCACGTCCTGGGGGCACCCCAGTGACCGATATATCCAAACCCGAGATTACCCGTAAGAGTCTTGTATGCCTTGTTGCCCAAATTGTTGACGAACAGCGACAGCGTGGTTTTCCTGTCCACATCGGAGATCGTCGCGTTTAGGTCAACCACGGTGTAAGGCCGTTGTCGGTCAAGGGCGTCGAGGTTGAAGTAGGAGAAGACGACGGTCGAATTGTGCCGCGCACTTGCGGTGAGTTCTAGCTCGTTCAACAGTTCTCCGCCAAGATCGAAACGCTTGGATGCACTCGCGTTAACGGTCCACTTCGGCGCGAAATTCAACGTCTTTCCAGCGAGATCGTAGGGGACGAGCGTCAGCGGCTCCGTCGAGGTGAACTCCGTGAACTCCGTGTGCACGTATGTGGGCGCAAGGGTGAAGGTGAGGTCGGGGACTGGGCTGTATCGGATCTCAAGTTCGGCGCCATACGCCTTCGCTTGCGCATTGTCCGTGAGGAAGTCGTTCGGGGGAACCAGCTTTTCGACCTGCAGGCCCGAATAGTCATAGTAGAAGGCCGCGAAGTTAGCAGTCAGTTTGCCGTTGAGCAGGCGGGACTTCACGCCAAGCTCGTAGGAATCGAGCGTCTCCGGTCCAAAAGCCGGCGCGGAGCCATCGCTTGCCGGCACGTTGCCGCCGCCGCCCTTGTAGCCGCGGCTCCACTGGATGTAGCTCTGGATTTCTGGCGTGAAATCATATTGAAGGGCAACCTTTGGGAGCAACTTGGTTTTTTTGATGGTGCCGCCCGCGACTGCTACCGTAGGGATGAGGGGTTCAAGGCCCGAAATCGACTCATACTCATTCTTGTCGTAATTGAGGCGCATACCCACATTCAGCCTCAAGGCGTCCGTGAACGAATAGGTCGCGTCGAAGTATGCCGCAAAATTGTCCACTTTGGCTTGCTGGCCAAGATTTTGCGTCAGGACCGCCGCCGGATCCGGATTCTCGATGATGACATCTATAACACTCTTATATTCCTCGTGGTAATAGAAGGCCCCGAGGATGAAATTAAATTTATCGAAATTTCCGAACAGGTTGAACTCCTGGCTTATCGATTCGGATCGACGCGGGTAAATCGCCGTATAGAGGTAGGGAAATGCGGTGCCATCGTCGTCGTTGGCGCCCCGCGTCTTCCCAAGGATATAGTTCGTCAGAGACTTGACGGTGATCGCATCGGACGCCTCCCACGTCACGCCTGCCTGGCCGATGAGCAGCTTGTTTACCGCACTGTGCGGGCGATTCGAGATCGTCTTCCAAGGCTCATTCGTCCAATCCACCCCTTCGACCCCGAGGCTGATCGGCCCAACCGGGCTCTGGTCGGTCTTGGCCGCATTGTCCTCATCATAGCGGAGCGACAGGTCCACCGTCAGGCTAGACGTAGGTGTCAGGCGCAGCGCGACACGGCCATATTTGGCGTCCGTTCCGCCGCCAATACGCTCCACCACGTTAAGGGGCCTGAGGATGTTTTCGACCGGGCCATCCTGCTTCTCACGTCCGCCGCTGAGCCTGATCTGCACGCCATCGGAGAGTGGCCCTGAGACAAACCCGCTTATACCGACCTGATTGCGGCCTCCTACAATAGCGTCGATGCGCCCCGTCCACGTCTTGGTTGGGCTAGCGGAGATGAAGTTGACCGCGCGCAGGGTTCCCATGAAAGGCCGGGGCAAATAGGCGCCATCCGAATAGATCGCGACCGTCGGTTCGGACGAACCAGCAAAAAGGGTCGAGCCGACGCCGCGGATAGTCACAATGGTGTTGCCGAAGGTGGGGACGAACACCAATCCAGGAATCACATTGGCCAGGGCTATGGTATCAGTGACGCCCCGGCTGAGAAGGGTGTCGCCACTCACGGCGGTGATCGAAGCGGGAATATCCTGAACGCTGACGCTGCGCCTCAGCGCGGTCACGACGATGTCGGAGCCGTCATTGCCGCCACTCGACGGCGGGGCCTGAGGCTCTGACGCGGCCGACCCGGGCTCGGTTGCGCCGGCACCCGCAGCCACGGGAGTCTGAGCCCCTGCACCAGACGCTGCCAGCGCACATGAGAAAAGTATAAACGCGCCGCTCGACACACCCCAAAAATTCATATCATCCTCCCAGTGTTTCCATACACACTAGCCGCACTGAGGATATAGTCAATCGGGCTCTGTTGCAAAAATCGTGAAGCTTGAGCATGCTTGGCGGAGATTGGACGGACGGAACGATGACGGATTTCAAGTGGCGCCATTTCCAGGGTGATGTGATCCTGTGGGCGGTGCGCTGGTATTGTCGCTATCCGATCAGCTATCGCGACCTTGAGGAAATGCTGGCGGAACGCGGCATTTCGGTCGACCATACGACGATCTATCGCTGGGTCCAGTGCTACGCCCCGGAGATGGAGAAGCGGCTGCGCTGGTTCTGGCGGCGTGGCTTTGATCCGAGCTGGCGCCTGGATGAAACCTACGTCAAGGTGCGGGGCAAGTGGACCTACCTGTACCGGGCAGTCGACAAGCGGGGCGACACGATCGATTTCTACCTGTCGCCGACCCGCAGCGCCAAGGCAGCGAAGCGGTTCCTGGGCAAGGCCCTGCGAGGCCTGAAGCACTGGGAAAAGCCTGCCACGCTCAATACCGACAAAGCGCCGAGCTATGGTGCAGCGATCACCGAATTGAAGCGCGAAGGAAAGCTGGACCGGGAGACGGCCCACCGGCAGGTGAAGTATCTCAATAACGTGATCGAGGCCGATCACGGAAAGCTCAAGATACTGATCAAGCCGGTGCGCGGTTTCAAATCGATCCCCACGGCCTATGCCACGATCAAGGGATTCGAAGTCATGCGAGCCCTGCGCAAAGGACAGGCTCGCCCCTGGTGCCTGCAGCCCGGCATCAGGGGCGAGGTGCGCCTTGTGGAGAGAGCTTTTGGCATTGGGCCCTCGGCGCTGACGGAGGCCATGGGCATGCTCAACCACCATTTCGCAGCAGCCGCCTGATCGGCGCAGAGCGACAGCCTACCTCTGACTGCCGCCAATCTTTGCAACAGAGCCCCGGTGAGCACCCGCAGACCGATACCGCGATCCGACAGATTCTGCACCGTGCTGACCAGGTGGGTGAGCGTTCGGCCGAGCCGGTCGAGCTTCCAAACGATGAGGACATCGCCGTCGCGCAACGATTTCAGGCAGGCGGCAAGACCGGGGCGATCATCACGGCTACCGGATGCACGATCATCATAGATATTGCCTGGCTCGACACCGGCAGCGCGAAGGGCATCGTGCTGCAGGTCGAGCGACTGCGAGCCGTCGGCTTTGGACACGCGGGCGTAGCCGATCAGCATGGATCACAAACGAAGGTTTGAGGCGGTGACGAACATGAGCACATAAGATTGGGCTATTGTGTATCTTAACCAGCATCTCAATCAAGCTATCTCAAACCGTAGCTCGGAAAGAATAAGGAGCATGTATGCCGCGTCGCGTGACCCTGACCGATCGACAGCGCGAGGCGCTGCTTCACTTGCCGGTCGATCAAGGTGAGCTGCTGCGGCACTATACCCTCAGCGATGAGGATCTCGGGCATATCCGCCAGCGCCGGCGCGCCCACAATCGTTTTGGCTTCGCGCTGCAACTGTGCGTCCTGCGCTACCCGGGCCGGGTGCTCGCTCCTGGCGAGTTGATCCCGGCGCTGTTCCACATCCGCGACGCCTTCCGGTCCGGTGACATATGGTTGGCGGGATCGCGCCGCTATGGCGACCTCAAGCAGCTTCTGGTCCCGCCACAGGCGATAGAGCAGACCGCGCGGCTCGCCGTGCCGCTGCGACCCGGCGAATGGCTGGCCGAGCGCAGGGCTCGACTGGATACACGGCTGAAGGAGTTTGGCCGCGCGGCGCGAACCGGCACGATCCCAGGCGGCATCATCGAGAACGGCAAGCTGCACATCGACAAGCTGAGGGCCGACACGCCCGAAGGGGCCGAGGATCTCGTGCTCGATCTCTATCAACAGCTCCCGCCCGCGAGGATCACCGATCTGTTGCTGGAAGTCGATGAGCGAACCGGATTTTCCGAGGCGTTCACGCATCTGCGCACCGGCGCGCCCTGCAGCGACCGGATCGGCCTGATGAACGTGTTGCTGGCGGAAGGCGTCAATCTCGGTTTGCGCAAGATGGCGGCGGCGACCAACACGCACAGCTTCTGGGAATTGCTGCGGATCGCGCGCTGGCATGTCGAAGGCAGCGCCTATGATCGGGCGCTCGCCATGATCGTGGAGGCCCACGCCGCCCTGCCCATGGCCGCCTTCTGGGGACAAGGGCAATCGGCATCCAGCGACGGGCAGTTCTTCCTTGCTACCGAGCAGGGCGAGGCGATGAATCTGATCAACGCGAAATATGGCAACGTCCCGGGCCTCAAGGGATACAGCCATGTGTCCGATCAATATGCGCCGTTCGCAACCCAGGTGATCCCGGCAACGGTCAGCGAGGCTCCCTATATCCTGGACGGGCTGCTCATGAATGACGCGGGCCGCCGCGTTCGCCAGCATTTTGCCGACACGGGCGGCTTCACCGATCATGTGTTCGCCGCCTGCGCCTTGCTCGGCTACAGGTTCGCCCCCCGTATCCGCGATCTCCCTCAGAAAAGACTCTATGCCTTCACGCCCAACGCGACGCCGGCCAATGTGCGAGCGCTGGTCGGAGGTAAGATCAATGAACCGCTCATCGAGCGCAACTGGCCCGACATCCTGCGCATCATGGCGACGATCGCAGCGGGGATCGTCGCCCCCAGCCAGATTCTTCGCAAGCTCGCCTCTTACCCGCGCCAGAATGAGCTGGCCCTCGCATTGCGAGAGGTGGGCCGCATCGAGCGAACCCTGTTCATGATCGACTGGATTCTTGATGCCGGCCTCCAGCGCCAGGCTCAGATCGGCCTCAACAAGGGTGAGGCCCACCACGCCCTAAAGCGCGCCATCAGCTTCCACCGCCGAGGTGAAATCCGGGATCGATCCGGCGAAGGCCAGCACTATCGCATCGCCGGAATGAACCTGCTCGCCGCCATCATCATATTCTGGAACACCATGAAGCTCGGCGAGGTCGTCAATACCCGGGCCGCCAGCGGTACCCATATCGCGCCTGATCTACTCGCCCACGTCTCGCCGTTGGGATGGGAACACATCAATCTAACCGGGGAATATCGCTGGCCAAAATCCTTAGCGTAGGATTCCGCCCCCTCCCGCAAACGCCCCCAGTGAAGGGGCAACGGATCGGCTATGTCCGGGTCAGCACGTTCGATCAGAATGTGGATCGCCAATTGGAAGGTCAGTCGCTCGATCGGACCTTCACCGACAAGGCATCGGGCAAGGACGTCAACCGCCCCCACCTTGAGGCTCTGCTCACTTTCGCCCGCGAAGGCGATACCGTCGTCGTCCACAGCATGGATCGGTTGGCCCGCAATCTGGATGACCTGCGCAAGCTGGTCCAGGGCCTCACCAAGCGAGGTATCCGGATCGAGTTTGAGAAGGAAAGCCTGTCCTTCTCGGCCCAGTCGGCCCGAAGCTGCGATTTTGGTCATCTTGGAGAACACGTCGGGAACGGGCTGGTTGTTGTTGACGATCGCCCATGCGAGGAACGACGTTCCGCTCCGATAAGGGAGCGGCGTTATGAGCCTTGGCGTTTCGAGTGGGGATCTGATCGGCTCCTGGAGCCTGAGTTTTTCGGACATCGCGTTCGTGACCGGCAAAGCGGAGACGGCACGACTGGGATTGGCGGTTCAGCTTAGATTTTTCGCCGGGCATGGCTTCTTTGTGCCGGATCATGCGTCGATACCCTCCGACGGTGTCTTGTATCTGGCGGAGCAACTTGGTCTCGATGCCAAATCCGTGAACCACTATGATTTTTCCGGGCGCACCGCCCGCCGGCATTGCGCGGAGATTTTGCGGCATCTCGGGTTCCGCCGTATGACGCAGACGGATCGCAGGGCGTTGTCGAGGTGGATTTCCGACGATCTTTGTGCGGGCGGGCAGCCGATCAATGCCATGCTCGAGCATGTTTTCCTGTGGTGCCGCGACCGCCGTATCTATGGGCCGTCGCGCAAGGAGCTGGAACGCCTCGTCCGTTCGCAACGACACCTCTATCTGGAGGCCCTGTTGGCCCGAGTCCGCGATCGGCTTGCGCCGGATGCGGTCGCCTTGCTGGAAGCCTCGCTCGCCGATCCCGATGGCCCGACCGGCTTCAACACGATGAAGGGGGATGCAGGTCAGGCGACGCTCGAAAACATTCTTGGCGTGACCGCCAAACTCGCCTTTATCCAACGGCTTGCTCTTCCCCGAGATTTCCTATCGGTCACGGGCAAGGCATGGGTCGATCAGATCGTTCGCCGGGTTGCCGGCGAGAAAGCCTCGGAGATGCGCCGGCATGTACCGGCGCGCCAGCTCGGGCTCTATGCCGTTTATCTGATGGCGCGGGAAGCTCAGCTTACGGATGCGATGGTCGACCTGCTGATCGAGACGGTCCATAAGATCGGATCGCGCTCGAAACGCAAGGTGGTGGGCGATATCGCGAAAGACATCGAGCGGGTCTATGGCAAGGAGCGACTCCTGGTCGAGATTGCCAGCGCTTCGATCGACGATCCATCCGGGCGCATCTGCGATGTCATTTTCCCAATCGCCGGCAAGGACAAACTGGCGGCGATCATCAAGGAAAGCCAGGCAAAGGGCGCCTTGGATCGGCGGATCTACAAGGTGATGCGGAGGTCATGGGCCAATCATTATCGCCGTATGCTGCCAAGCCTGCTTTCGGCACTGGAGTTCCGGTCGAACAACGCCGTGTGGCGTCCGGTGCTGGCGGCCCTGGACTGGATCAGAAGCAAAGTGGATGATGGATGCCGCTACGTGCCGCCGCACGCAGTGCCGGTCGACGAGGTCATTCCGGCGAGATGGCGCAGTTCCGTCATTGATGAAGAGGGGCGCGTAAACCGGATCAGTTATGAGCTTTGTGTCCTCGCGCAACTGCGCGATCGCATCCGTTCTAAGGAAATCTGGGTTGTCGGGGCGGACCGATACCGCAATCCCGATGACGATCTTCCCAAGGACTTCGATGCGCGGCGAGAAGCATATTACACAGGATTGAACCTGACGGCGGATGCGCGTGCATTTTCAAGCGCCATCCGGGAAGAGCTTGCTCAGGAACTGTTGCTCCTCAATGCCAATATTCCCCGGAACGACAAGGTTCGGCTGCTGTGGCGCGGCGAGAACCGTATATCTCTCACCCCGTTCAAACCCTTGCCCGAACCCAGGGGTCTCGCCTCGATCAAGACCGAGATCGGCCAACGCTGGCCGATGACCGGGCTGCTCGACGTACTGAAGGAGGCTGCCCTTGATACGGGACTTCTCGAAGCGTTCGAAACATCGGCCTCGCGTGTTGCACTGCCGAAAACCGCGCTGGATCAACGTCTCCTGCTATGCCTCTACGGCCTGGGAACGAATGCCGGGCTCAAGCGGATCGCCGGCGCCACCCCCGATGTCAGCTATGAAGAGCTGCTGCATGTCCATCGCCGCTTCGTTCATGCCGCGGCGCTCAAGGAGGCGTGTGCCAGGGTTGCGAATGCGACCCTGGCAATCCGCAATGCTGCAGTCTGGGGGGACGCCGGCACGGCCTGTGCGTCAGATTCCACAAAGTTCGGAGCCTGGGATCGCAACCTGATGACGGAATGGCATGCGCGTTATGGTGGACGGGGCGTCATGATCTACTGGCATGTCGAACGACGCGCGACATGCGTCTATTCCCAGCTCAAGCGCTGCTCTTCCTCCGAGGTCGCCTCCATGATCGAGGGCGTGCTGCGCCATTGCACCGACATGGAAATCCAGCGACAATATGTTGATAGTCATGGCCAAAGCGCGGTTGGCTTTGCATTTTGCCGGCTTCTCGGATTTGAGCTTGCACCCCGCCTGAAAGCGATCGCTCGCCAGAAGCTGGCTCTTCCCGATGTCGGCATGCGAACGCGGCTTCCCCACTTGCAGCCGATCCTCTCCAGTCCGATCAACTGGGATGAGATCGAGCAGCAATATGACGAGATGGTCAAATATGCAGCCGCGATGCAGACAAAAACCGCCGACCCGGAGGCGATCCTGCGCCGGTTTAGCCGCTCCGAGGTGATGCACCCGACCTACAAGGCGTTGAGTGAGCTGGGCCGCGCGGTCAAGACGATCTTCCTGTGCCGGTATCTGCGCGAGGAGTCCTTCCGCCGCGAAATTCATGAAGGCCTGAATGTCGTTGAAAACTGGAACAGTGCCAATGGGTTCGTTTTCTTCGGCAAGGGCGGCGAGATCGCCACTAACCGCATCGATGAGCAGCAGCTCTCGGTCCTGGCGCTACATTTGCTGCAAGCGTCGCTTGTCTATGTGAACACCCGAATGCTTCAGAGCGTGCTGGTGGAACCGAAATGGACGGGCCGGATGACGCCGGATGATTATCGCGGCCTCACACCGCTGATTTACAGCCACGTCAATCCTTATGGCCGCTTCGACCTCGATCTGAATAGCCGGATCGATTTTGGGCGGCTTGCTGCCTGACCGGGGCCTTTCCGCTCGCACCATTTGGGTGCACCCGAACGTGACGATCGGAAGTGACATATACGACATGTCACAAAAGGGTGGTTCCGTCACCAATGTTACTGTACGAGGGCAAAGCCACCCTAATGTGACGGATTTGCCCATGACCCGCGTCGGCTACGCCCGCGTCAGCACCATCGACCAGGATCTCGACATCCAGGTTGCCCGGTTGAAGGCAGCGGGCTGTGAAATCCTCCGCTCCGAAACAGGCTCGGGCGCATCGCGCACTGGACGCACGGAGCTTGAGACGATCATGCAGTTCCTGCGCGCCGATGACGAACTCGTCGTCCTGCGTCTCGATCGGCTCGGTCGCTCCACACGCGATGTTCTCAATCTGGTTCATGAACTCGACCAGAAGGGAGCCTCATTGCGGGTGCTTGAGCCGGAGGTGACGACGGCCGGAAGCATGGGGCGGATGGTGATCACCATTCTGGGCATGGTCGCGGACATGGAACTGACGTTCATCAAGGACCGGCAGCGCGCCGGGATCGAGGCGGCGCGCGCCGAAGGCGTCTACAAAGGCCGGAAGAAAAACATCGATGACGATGAAATCCGACGCCGGATCACCGCCGGCGCGAGCAAGGCCAGCGTCGCGCGCGACCTCAAGATCTCAAGAATGACCGTCTATCGGGCGCTTGACGTCATTCCTTCAAGGATCGGGCTGCCGGAAAAGCCGCCTTCTGTCACCATCGCCCTGCATCTGACCATCGAGAACTTCAACAAGCATGGTCGTGGCAGAAAGCCCGCTCGCGAGCGCATTGAGGCGATGCTGGAGCGGGATTACCAGATGCAAAAGACCGGGAACTGCGATTACACGCTGACCGTCGCCTATGATCAGGGTGCCGATGGCGTCAGCCTCGATGATGAGATCGCATCTCTCCAGACAGAGATGTTCAACATCGCAGAGAGCTACAGGTGCTCGATCGAGACCGATGTTTACGAGATTGGAGGACAAGAGCGAGCCTGGTAGATCGCCATGTTCAATCTTTGTTCTTCAACATGGCCAAAATCGCAGCTTCGGGCCGACTGGGCCCTATACCCAGCGCCTGTTCTGGGATCTGGGCGGGGATTCTTCGCCCTTCCGTAACATCGATTTCATGCCCGAACTTTTCTACCTGCTACCGGCCGTATCGAAGGGCACATTGGCGTTCGGCGGACAGGCGGGGCTGCGCCATGAGTCCAACGGCCGCGATGGGTTGGCGTCGCGCAGCCTCAACACCCTCTATGTCCAGCCTGTGGCGACGATACCGATCGGAGACTACAAGCTGTCGCTGGGCCCGCGCTACTCCTTCTATGTCGGTGACCTTGAAGACAATCCGGATGTGAAACGCTATCGCGGCCACACGTCCTTGTTCGCGGAGTTTGGCCGTGACGACGGGCTGCGACTGACTACCAACAGCCGCATTAATTTCTCGTCGGGCAAGGGCGCAATAGACGCTGAGCTTTCCTATCCGCTGGACAAGATCGTTGACACCAACCTCAACGTCTATGTCTTCGGCCAAGCCTTTGCTGGCTATGGCGAAAATCTGCTCGATTATGACCGCAAGGCGACACGACTGCGGCTTGGGGTCGCTATCGTCCGCTAATCCGGAACCGGGCAGAATCTATCGTAAGGTAGCGGGCCCGGCGTTGGACGTCCCCTTACCCTGATGCAAAAGTGATTTATGCATCATCGGAAGGCCAACGGCGTAAGAGTCTGTTTGAGAATTCATGAGATGATCGGGAGATTGCCATGTTACGTATTTTTATTGCTGCCACTACTATGGCAGTCTTGCTTTGGTCGCTGCCTGTATCCGCTGAAGAAATCCCTCGCTGCTCCTCCTCGTCTATTCCCGCAGCAGACAAGGCGCGCCTCACGGCGGAATACAAGCGGCGGTTTCTGGCTGAAGGGAAAACCAAGGCCGATGCCTGGGCCGGTGAGCAGGGAAGGCGCCATCGCGAAATCATGGAAAGGCAAGGTATCTGTCCCCCACGCGAACCGGCGAATAGCCAAGCCAATTCAGCGCCCCCGCCTCGAGAACAACCGACGAGCAAAAACCGTAAAAAGGGCAAGTGTACCCGTACCGTCTGGCAAACTCGTCATATAGCGAGCGCAGGTGGAGGCCCAATGAATACGATTAGGGTGCCTGTCTGCGTGAACTAAGCGAGCGACAGCAATGCTGGTGTGTTCGGTTATCCCGCCAAAGGGCACACAGGAAAAGCTCTGGTGCGAAGTCAAAAGTTTCGCATCAAACCAAAAGCCGCGCTTTTCCGTGCCCTTCCCTGATGCAAAAATCTGATGCAGAATCGCGCCATGATTTACGGCTATGCGCGCGTCTCCACCAACGGCCAAGATTTGGCCCAGCAGCTCGCCCAGCTTGAGGCGGCGGGCTGCGCGAAGATCTACCGCGAGAAGATCAGCGGCGCGTCGGCCGAGCGGCCCCAGCTCAAGCGCGCGATCGGCGCGCTCGATCCCGGCGACGTGCTGATGGTGACGGCGACCGATCGCCTCGCCCGCAACACGCGCGACCTCTTGAACATCCTCCATGCGGTAAAGGAGGCCGGGGCCGGCTTCCGCTCGATCGCCGAACCGATGGTGGACACGACCTCGCAGCTCGCCGAAGTTGTGATTGCCGTTCTAGGCGTCGCGGCCAGCTACGAGCGCCAGCGGATCGCCGAGCGCACCAGCGCTGGCCGCGCCCAGGCCAAGGCGCGCGGGGTCAAGTTCGGCCGCAAGAGCGCCCTCACCCCGCACCAGCAGGCCGAGGCGCGGCGCAAGCTCGACGCAGGCGACACCCAGCGATCGGTCGCGGCGCTGTTCAACGTCAGCCAAGCGACGATTTCGCGGCTACAGGGGTGATGAGCGACGCCCCCCGCCCTCTCTGGCGTTGATTTAGGCGGCGATCGCCGGCGCACATTCCCAGCGCCTGCCATGCCAGCGGAATCCTACCCGCTGCGCGTTGCTGATCGCTGGCGGCTCGCCCTTGCGCCAGAAGGCGCGCATCTTTGCCTGATCGTCAAGATGAGCGTCGGCCACGATCGCGCGCGCGGCCTGGATGAACTGCCCATGCCCGAACACATAGACCAGCGAGGCGGGCGGCATGGCGGCGAGCCGCGCCAGCGCGGCCTCGCAGCGCCGGAGCAGGGTGGCGAAGCTCTCCGCCCCTTCCCCGTCGCAATAATCAGGATCGGCCGCGCTCCAATAGCGTTCGAGGTGCGGCATCCGCTCCGCGCTGCGCGTGCCGTTCCAGCGCGCCGGTTGCAGATAGGTGAACTCCTCTATCGGCCACACTTCCACCGGCACGCCGGGAAAGCGCGCGATCGTTGGCGCAGCCGTCTGCTGCGTGCGGGTATAGGGCGACGTGACGATGAGCGCGGGCGCTTCTATCCAGCTCGCCGCGACTTCGCGTGCCTGTTCCTGGCCCAGCTCCGTCAGCTCGATCGCGCCGAGATCGTGGCAGGGCACGCCGGCGTTGCCGGTAGATTCGCCGTGGCGAATGAAGATTACGCGCATGGCTATTCAAACAGTTCCGCATGAGTGCCGGCGCGCACGAAGTTCACCAGATTCCCCTCAATCGTATAGATCAGCAGGAAATCGCCGCCGATATGGCACTCGCGATGATCGCTCCAATCGCCTTTCAGCGGATGATCCAGCCATTCCGGGCCTAACGGCGCGTCGTTGGCGATGAGCATCATCATCGCCTCCTTGAGCTGTTTCATGTTGTAGCGCCCGCTGCGCGACAGCCGCTCCCAATCCTTGACGAACCTTTTTTCGTAGGACGCCTCTCTTGGGAACGCCGCCCGCTTACTGCTGGCGGGCTTCTTGGTCGAGGGCATCGAACATTTCCTGGGCATCGGTGAAACGGGCGCGGCGAGCCTTCATCGTCGCGCGGGACGCCTCGATCGCGGCGCGCGTCTCGGCGTTCGGCACCTTCAGCTCGAACGGCAACGCATGATCCTTGGCGACCCGCGTGAGGGTCATGCGGACCACATCCGAGACGGTCAGCCCCAGCTCGGCCAGCACGGCGGCGGCTTCATCCTTCAATGTTTCGTCGATGCGCGCGCGCACGAAAGCGGTAGCGGCCATTGGAACCTCCTTAGTCAAGCCGATAATGTAGCTCAGTTGAGCAACAATTTCAATCCAGGCTAGGGGGCGGCGCCTGCCGCTGGCGCGGCACCGTGGCCCTACTCGCTTCGTTCCCCAAGCCCGCAAGCGGTCTTGGCCCAAGGTGACGACCCACATGGCGGGGGCGAGATCGCAAGCGGGTCTCGCTTCATGGTGCCGGCGTGCGCCGGCGTCGATCCTGTTTGAAGGGGGAAAGGCGGTCCCGGCCGCCTCTCCCCCGCAACGGGATTAGACGGGGCCGTGCCTCGCTGCGCTGCGGCCGCACCACCCCCATCGAATCCCGCTGCCCCCCTCTCTCGCCGGCGTTCTTGGGCGTCCGTGTTCCGGCCGATGGCATGGCCATCGCCGAACAGGCGATTTGAAGGGAGTAAGGACGATGACCCACGAAACCCGCGAAAGCTGGCTCAATGCGGTGGCGGCGGGCATGGCCCCGCTGTTCGAGGTGCTGGACGCCCCCCTGCCCGACCGCGTGCGCGTGGCGATCGGCTTCACCAGCAGAGGCGCGAAGGCCAAGGCGATTGGCGAGTGCTGGGATAATCGGTTGAGCGCGGACGGGCATTTTGAAATCTTCATCCGCCCGGACCTGGCGCACGCGCCCGACGCGATGCCGGCGCAGATCGCAGCCATCCTCGCGCATGAGCTGGTCCATGCCGCTGTCGGCATCCCGGCAGGGCATGGGAAGACGTTTAACGGGTCGCCCTTGGGCTGGGGCTGGTCGGGCCGATGCGCGCCACCACCCCCGGCGAGGCGTTCCTTGCGGCCATCGCGCCGATCCTGGAGTGCGTTGGCCCCCTCCCCCATGCCCGTCTCGACACGGACGGGGAGTCGACCGCGCCCAAGAAGCAGAAAACCCGGATGCTCAAATGCGAGTGCGCGACGTGCGGCTATACCGTGAGGACCGCGCGCAAATGGCTTGAGCAGGCCGGAGCGCCGCTTTGCCCGATCGAGGATCACGGCCAGATGGAGCATGAGCCGCTGGACGATGACGACGCCGAACCGGAGGAATGATGCGGCGCGCTTTCGTCATTTCAGATTCAGCGCCTCCCTATCGTCATTTCGGGAACGACAGGGCTTCCCCTCCCGGTCTATTGTGTATACAAGTATAGGATTATACGTGTAGGAGTGTAGCATGAAGGTTCTCGCCATTCTCTCACAGAAAGGCGGCGTTGGGAAAACGACGCTCGCGACCTGTCTGGCAGTCGCGGCCGAGCAGGCGGGCAAGGTCGCCGCGATCATCGACCTGGACCCGCAGGCGACGGCCTCGTTCTGGAAGGACGTGCGCCAGCTCGACACGCCCGCCGTGGCGTCGATTCAGCCGGTGCGCCTGCCCGCTATGCTCAAAGCCTGCGAGGACGCCGGCACCGATCTTGTCGTGATCGACGGGGCGGCGGTCGCGCGCGACGTGGCCTATGAGGCAGCGCGTCACGCTGATTTCATCCTGATCCCGACTAAGACGGCCGTGTTCGACACGATGAGCATGACGCACACCCTCGACGTGGTGCGCCAGCTCGACCGCGCCTTTGCCGTGGTCCTTACCTTCGTGCCCCCGCAAGGTCAGGAAACTGGCGATGCGATTCAGGCCGTGGCGGAGCTAGGCGCGACGGTTTGCCCGGTGACGATCGGCAACCGCAAAGCCTTTTTCCGCGCCCAAGCCGCAGGCCGGGCCGTGCAGGAGTTCGAGCCGCATGGGCCAGCGGCCGACGAAATCCGCCGACTATACGAGTATACAAATATACGCCTATACAATCAGGCGGAGGTGGCGTGATGGCGAAGGGCGGAAACAGTCTGCAAGCGGTGCTGAACCGCGCCAAGGCGGACGGAGACGCGGCCCCGGCCCCAGCGTCGGCGATCGAGCCGGTAGACGTGACCCGCAAGGCCCCGCCGAGCGGCCGACAGGGGACCAAGCTGATTGGCGGGCATTTCCCTCCCGAGGTCAGCACGCAGCTTCGCATTATCGCGGCCGAGGAAGGGACGACCGTTCAAAGCCTGCTGGGCGAGGCGCTGGACGACCTGTTTGTGAAGAAGGGAAGGGGGCGCATCGCCGGCTAGTATAGATGTATACAATTATACACCTATACATCTATACACCTATACTAGCGCAAGGGGGCAGTCTTGTGCTTGTTGCGACAGAAGCCGATGAAGGCGGCGCGGGGGCTTTTCAGTTCCGGCCGCCCGCTGTCGATCCACCATGACACCCATTGGTCATAGAGCGCGTAAACGTCATAGCCAGGCGCAACGCTCTTGGCGTCGTGGAAGCCTTCGGGGTCGATATAGGGCCGCTCGGGTTCCGCCTCGATCGCCTCGACCGTATCCAGAGCCTCGCGATTGCGGAACGTGACCGTATCGCCGTTCATTTCCACGGCATAGTCGGGCAGATGATCGTGCGCGACGAGATCGCGCAGCATCGAGCGGAACACGCGCAAATGGCTACTCGCGCCGGTCTTTTTCTGTAGCGTTTCGACCGAGATCGACCATTTTTCCTGCGCGCCGCAATGCTTGCGCGCCAGCTCGTAGATACGCCGTTCGAGCGGCTTGCGGAGGCGGAAATAGTCGCGATGGAGCGTCAGGACGCTGCGCCCCTCAACCATCTTGAACAGCCAGTCGGATAGCGTGACCTTGATTTCCGACATTTGGCCGGAGCGGGTTTGCCGCACGATCCGCCATTCATTGATGAGGCCGAAACCTTCGGTGATTTCCTCGCCATCGGCCTTGATATTCGTGGTGATCCGCGTCCCCGACAGCCGCTCGAACGCGCTCCGCAGCCGGTCATAGCCGTCGCCATCGGTTTGCCGGTTGGTCCACACCAGTAGATCGCGAGCAGTGAGGTGCAAGGTGCGGCTCGGTCGCTCCCCCTGGTTCATCTTCCCGATGAGCTGGGAGATGCAGTAGATCAGAATATCCTTGTCGTGGATCGTCGCCAGCCCTTTGACGCTGGGGACGATTTCGAGCTTGTTGCCGTTATGCTCATAGCGGAACACGCGCCGATCGGGCTTGGTCGCGAGCGAGAAAATCGGATGCTCCATCGAGGCCATGTCATCCTTGGGGATGGCGTCGAGAACATCGCAAATGAACAGATCGGGATCGGGGTAGCGAACAGGCAGCAGGGGAGGGCGTCCCTCCGCGCCGTTCGGGGTTTCATTGACGGCAAGCGGGAGTTCGGGGTTTCGTTGACGGTCAGGCTCGATTCGGGGTTTCATTGACGCGCACCGTAGATTCGGGGTTTCATTGACGCAACGGAAAAGTTCGGGGTTTCATTGACGGGTGATCGCGATTCGGGGTTTCGTTGACGCAGATTCGGGGTTCTGGAGTCACCAGATTCGGGGTTCCGTTGACGCCGAGGGCAAAAAAACGCCCGATTATTCTAATATTTTCAGTTGCTTATGAAACCGCCAAAATCCCGTAACACGACTCTTTAACCCATATATTAACACTAGGCCGACCTGTGGATAACTTTAACCGCAGCGCCCACTCGACGCCGGATCATCGTGGTTTCACCCACCAGCGTCCCGCCAGATCGAACAACTTGTCCTGATTTTCGGGACAGAGGCAGCATGATCCACTCGCGCCGCGCTACCGGCACCGGTCAGAGGGAAGAAAAGCGCCGCCTCTTGGGGGCTTCGCCCCCGCCGGCTCGCGGCCTTCGGCCGCCCCGGATCGCTTTGCGATCCTCCCACCCGGCATCCCCATGATGAGCCGGCTTCGCCGGCACGCTTTTTGCTAGATTGAGGATCGTTTAAACGCCCCGCTTCTATCGACACCACAGCGCCAGCGGCACCGTCGCAATTGGCTTTCCAGGAAAGCCAGGCGGATAGGGCGGTGATCGAGCCGAGAGGGCAGGGGAGGCGGAAACGTCGCAGCAGGGGCGATTTCCGGGCCGCTGGGCTTCATTCTGGACGTTTGGCAGGCCGGGGAGGGTCCAAGCGGCAATGGCGCTCTACGGGCTTCCCATGCGGCCGATTTCTGGAAAGCTAGATCCTCGCGAGGTCGGGGATCGAAACGGCGAGCCTCAAGGTTTGTGCGCCAGGCAACGATTTCACGGATTTGGCCCCGAACATTGCTGCGGGAGAGGGCGGAATCCTACGCCAAGAGCCGGCAGGGCAGGGCGCGGAAAGTCCGCTAAACAACGCCAAGGGCGAACAGACGGCGAACATGTATATTTGTATACGCCTATACATTCGCGCCTAGTGGCGCGTCCGCTTCGGTGGCGTCGGCGCGGCCATCAGCTCATCAAAGGCGGAGTCATCGCCCAATGCGTAGCGGCGCAGCGGATCATCCTCGGTCATGCGGCCGGCCTGGACTTCGCGCCATGTCACATATCGCAGCCGGCTCCGGTCCAACGCGCCATCGACAAGACATTCCGCGCGCAGGAACATCCATATCTGGCCCTGCCGGTGCTGGGCGAAGGCTTCAAGATCGCCGTTCGTCTCTTGGAGATGCACCGCCACAAGATCGCAGACGAGATTGAATATCCGCATGAGGCCGAGCCGGCTTTCCTCATCGGTGATCGCTTCGTGCAGCTCCAACACTTCGTCGCGGATCGCCGGAAGAGGTGCGGAACCGCTCTCTCCATAGGCCATGAGCCGGTCCCAAAGATCAATGACGCGTTGGTCCATATTCTATCCTTCCGCCCTTGGCGGCAGTTCTGACACTATACAGCAAACGGCCTTTTTCACTTCGTCGATAGTGTCCGTTCACGCCTTGTCGAACTTCCCGGCGAACTCGCGATCGGCGTAGTAGCGCAGCTTGGCGGCGACGATCGGCCGTTGCCCCGCAAGGAACAGGAGCTGCAAATCCTCGCGCAGCGTGCGGACTTCATCCGGCGTCAGCAACGGCCGCGCTACATGCTGCGATCCGAACGATATGCCGGTTTCCTCCGCGTCGATCGCGCGGCTCATCGTCTCGAACACGACTGTCTCCTGGCCGAGCAGATCGGAGACGAGCCTGGCGCTGTCGTGATCGTTGACGCCGAACACTTGCAGCACGCCGGCGTTGGACAGGAAGGTGCCGGCGCGGCGCTCGTAGAGCGCGCGGAGCTGGTGAACATCTTGCAGGATCGGCCAGAGCTGGATGCCATAGCCGGCCATCAGGCCCATCGCGCGCTCGACGGGTTCGAGGCGGCCGAGGGCGGCGAACTCATCGAGCAGGAACAGGACGGAGCGGGCAGGGGAGGACGGCGCGCGCGCCAGATCGGTCAGCCCTTGCGCGAGCATCAGGCGCAGCCAGCGGGCATAGGTGGCGAGCCGATCGGGCGGCAACACCAGATAGACGGTGGTGGCGTGCGCCTTCACATCGGCGAAGGTGAAATCCGAGCGCCCCAGCACGGCCGACATGCGCGGCGAATCGAGGAAATGGGTATGGCGCTGCGCGGCCGACAGCACGCCGGCGGCCTCGCGATCGGACTTGCCCAGGTGGCGGTTCGCGGCGCGGGCGATCAGGCCGCGCGCCTGCGTGCTGCGCGACATTTCCCGCAGCATCCTTTGGAAATTATCGGGCGCGAAGGTGAGGCAGTCGCGCACCGCTTCCAGCGTGCGGTCCTGGCCTCGCGATTCCGGGTCGCACGCCACCCACAGGAGGATGCCGGCGATCAGCGCCTTGGCTTCCTCGTTCCAATGCGCCTCGCCGGCTTCGCCGGGAGCGTCATAGACCAGCGCGTCGGCCAGCGTCATGCAGTCGTCGGCGAGATCGAGGCCGGCAGGGTCGATGCGATCGAGCGGATTGAAGGCAGCGCCGGGAAGGCCCGTCACCCCGAACGGATCGAGGACATGGACCGGGCCGAACTTTGCCCGATGGCGGGCGGTGATGCGGGCATTCTCGCCCTTGGGGTCGATGCAGACGACCGGGCCGGGATAGTCGAGCAGGTTGGGAATGATGGTCCCCACGCCCTTGCCGGTGCGCGTCGGCGCGATCGTCAGCAGATGCGAGGGGCCGGCATAGCGCAGCAGCCTGCCGTTCTTGCGGTCGCGGCCGATCAGCAGGCCGTCGCCATTTTGGGCGAGGGGGCGAGTTTCCCGATCGGTGGCGAAGCGGGCCGAGCCGTGCGTGGCATCGCCGGCAGGGCCGCCGTAGCGCAGGATCAGCGGTTGAAAGAGGGCGCGCAGCGCGACGAGGATGACGACGATCGCCGTCAGCATCATGACGGTCTGATAGATATGGGAATCGTGGGCCAGGCCGAGCAGCCTGCCAAGAATGAGCGGCACCCCAAGCCCCAGCACCAGGCCGGTGATGAGGAACAGGACCAGGACGCCGAACAGGTGGCGGATGAGGGCGACCGGGCTGGTGACGAGGGCCGTGATCGCCCATATCGGCTGTTCGCGCGCGAGCCGCGCGAGGTTGCGGATCGCGCGGCCGAGCTGGCGGAACCATTCCATCATCAGGATTCCCTCCCGCTGTCGTTTTCGAGATGTTCGGCGCAGATCGCGGCGGCGATCGTGTGGAGATGCTTCACGCGGTCAACGAGCCAGGCCAGTTCGTCGGGGGTGATTTCATAGGCATGGGAATAGCGCGCCTCGACATAGGCGCGCTGGAGCTGCGCAAAATGGCGGCGGGCGGCGCGGGTATCGCGCGGCCAGGCTTCGATCAGCCGGGGATCGAGATTTTCGGCAAGCGAGCGCAGGATGCCGATGCGGTGCGATTTGGGCGCGTAGAGCGTCAGGACGAGCAGCAGGCCATGATAGGCGCGCTCGACGGCCTGGTGGAGCATGAACGCGGCATGGTTGGTCTCGCCGTCGCGGATCGCATATTCGGCGAGCGTCAGGCAGTATGCGGCATCGGGGAGCCACTTGTCATAATGCGCCCTGGCTTCGGCGTGGCGTTCCTGCGCGTCGAGCTGGCGCGGCACGGCGAGGCGCTGTCCCGGCGCTTCGTAGAGGGCGATCCCATCGCGGGCTATGTCGGCGAAGAAGGGACGGCCGCGCGCGAGCTGGTCGTTCACGTCCATCAGCGAATGGACGATGAAATTGACGGGCGTGGCGAGCTGGCGGGTGACGGTCAGCTCGCGCACCAGATGATCGTCGGCGACAGCCCACCATGTTGCAGATCGGTGAAGGTCTCGGAGTTGACGATGACGAGCAGATCATAGTCGGAGATATAGCCGCTGGCGCGATCCTCGACCCAATCGCCGCGCGCGTAGGAGCCGAACAGGATCAGCTTGAGGATGCGGCCGCCCTTGCGCTTGTCGGAGAGCTTGGTTTTGACGGCATCCTCAAATTCATCGAACAGGACGCGGGCGACCCGTTCCAGCTCGCGGCGCTTGGCGGCGGGAAGATGATCGAGGCCGGCGCGCATGGTCAGCGCGCTTCGGGCAGGTCGATAGCGGTGATGCCCTGAGCGGCGGCGATGGCGTCCACCAGGCTATCGACGGTTTCCATGCGATGGCTGGGCCAGTCGCGTGAGACGGTGACATAGCCGGCGTCGGTCTGGACGTTGATGATCGCCGTGGCGGGCAGCAGATCGAGCAGGGTTGCGAGCTTGTCCTGAATATCGGGGGTGATGTGGTCGATGCCGGGGCCGACCATCAGGAGCTGCCAGGAAAGGCGCGAGGTGTCGTCAGTCATGGGCGGTCTGTTCCTTGCTGTCCTGTCCTTCCGCTTCCGCGTCGAACGCACGTTTGCCGCGCCGCTTCCAGAGCGCGAGCGCGTTGCCATCATCACGCGCGCGGGCGGCAAGATCGAGCATCGCGCCGTAGAGCGTTGCGCGATCGTCGTCGGCCAATTCGACGAGGCCGGCCTTCTGGACGAGGCCGCCCAGCTCTATGAGATGGCGGGTGCGTTCGCGGCGCTGCACGACCCATCCTCTCGTATCGGTGCGGCGCTTGGCGGCTTCAACCCTGTGCCTCGCCTGCGCCAGTCTGGTTTCCGCTTTCGCCGTTGCCGCCAGAGCGTCGCCCAGCCTTGCGCCCGCGTCCCTGAAAGAAGGCCGCGCCCCGCGAGCGCAACGCCTCCTTTTCGCCAGCGTCGGCCGATTCCACGGCAGCGAGCAGCGCGCCGGCGAGTGTGTCGAGATCGAGCGCATCGGCCCCGGTTGCCGTCACCAGTAACCCAAGTTGCTCGATCTTCTTGGCCTTGATAGACTTGGCCTTGTCGCTCAGTGCCCGCAATTCGGCGTCATAGTCGCGCGTTTTTCGCATCACTCTCTCCCTCGCGCCCGTCGAACAGGAGCCGCACAGTAGCACGATCGCGCTGGCAGGACAGCGGTTCCATCATGAAATGCGGCCAAGTCAATCACGCGAACGGCAGAGAGTGGTGAGTGCGCGCTTATACGTCGTTGCCGACGTGCGCTAAGAAGGGCAGTATAGCGGCTGTCATGGCGATCTACCATTTCTCGGCCAAGGTCATCAGTCGCGCCAACGGATCGAGCGCCGTTGCGTCGGCTGCCTATCGTGCGGCGGAACGGCTGCACGACGACCGGCTCGGGCGCGACCATGATTTCTCGAACAAGGCCGGCGTCGTTCATTCGGAAATCCTGTTGCCCGAAGGTGCGCCGGAGCGTTTAAACGACCGCACGACCTTGTGGAACGAGGTCGAGGCGGGGGAGGTCAGGAAGGACGCGCAGCTTGCCCGCGAGGTAGAGTTCTCGATTCCGCGCGAAATGAATCAGGTGCAGGGCGTCGCGCTCGCCCGCGAATTTGTCGAAAAGCAGTTTGTCGAACGCGGCATGGTCGCGGACCTCAATGTCCATTGGGACATGGGCAAGGATGGGATGCCCAAGCCCCACGCGCATGTCATGCTGTCGATGCGCGAGGTGGACGGGGAAGGGTTCGGGAAGAAGGTCCGCGAGTGGAACCGAACCGAGCTGTTGGAGAGGTGGCGCGAGGCATGGGCGAACCATGTCAACGAGCGGCTTGCCGAGCTGGATATTGATGCCCGCATAGATCATCGCACCTTGGAGGCACAGGGGATCGACCTGGAGCCGCAGCACAAGATCGGGCCAGCGGCATCGCGTATGCCCGAACAGGGCCTTGAGGCGGAGCGGGTCGAGGATCATGCGCGGATCGCGCGCGAGAATGGCGAGAAGATCATCGCCAATCCGGAAATCGCGCTCGACGGTATCACGCGGCAACAGGCGACGTTCACGCGGCGCGACCTGGCGCAGTTCGCGTTCCGGCACAGCGACGGCAAGGACCAGTTCGACCAGGTGATGAGCGCGGTGCGGACCAGCCCCGAGCTGGTGGCGCTGGGCAAGGACGGACGCGGCGAGGACCGCTTTACCTCGCGCGATATGATCGACACCGAGCAGCGGTTGGAACGCGCCGGCGATCGGCTTGCTGGACGGGAGGGGCATGGTCTCCCGGCGGCAGCGTGGAATCGTGACGCCGCCGCCGGAAGTGGGGGCCTGACACTCGGGGCAGAACAGCAGGCCGCGCTGGCACATATCACCGGCAAGGGCGATCTTTCAATTGTGGTCGGCTACGCCGGCACCGGCAAATCGACCATGTTGGGCGTTGCGCGCGACGAATGGGAGCGCGCCGGCTATCAGGTGCGCGGCGCGGCCCTGTCGGGGATCGCGGCCGAGGGCTTGGAAGGCGGCTCCGGCATCCAGTCGCGCACGATCGCCAGCATGGAATATCAGTGGGGCCAGGGGCGCGAGCTGCTAGGTCCGCGTGACGTGCTGGTGATCGACGAGGCCGGCATGATCGGCACGCGCCAGATGGAGCGCGTGCTGTCAGAGGCCGAGCGGGCAGGGGCTAAGGTCGTTCTTGTCGGCGACGCCGAGCAGTTGCAGGCGATCGAGGCCGGCGCGGCGTTCCGCGCGCTGGCCGAGCGCCACGGCGCGGCCGAAATCAGCGACGTTCGCCGGCAGCATGAGGACTGGCAGCGCGACGCCACGAAGGCGCTGGCGACGGGCCGCACCGGCGAGGCGATCCATGCCTATGAGCAGCACGGCATGGTCCACGCGGCCGACACGCGCGAAGCTGCGCGGGGCGAGCTGGTGGGCCGCTGGGACGCGCAGCGGCTTGCCGATCCGGACAAGACGCGGATCATCCTCACCCACACCAATGCTGAGGTGCGCGATTTGAACCAGGCCGCGCGCGAACGTCTGCGCGACGCCAGCGAGCTGGGGGCGGACGTGCGCGTGTCGGCCGAGCGGGGGCCACGCGACTTCGCCAGCGGCGACCGCATCATGTTCCTGAAAAACGAGCGCGGCCTTGGCGTGAAGAACGGCACGCTGGGAAAGGTCGAGCGCGTTTCGCCCGACAGCATGGCGGTGCAGCTCGACGATGGCCGGAGGATCGCGTTCGACCTCAAGGACTATGCCCATGTCGATCATGGCTATGCCGCGACCATCCATAAGTCGCAGGGCGTGACGGTGGATCAGGCGCATGTGCTGGCGACGCCGGGGATGGACCGTCATTCGGCCTATGTCGGCATGTCGCGGCACCGTGACGGGGCGCAGCTCCACTATGGGCGTGATGATTTTGCCGATCAGCGTCAGCTCGCCCGTGTCCTGTCGCGTGACCGCGCAAAGGACATGGCCGGCGACTATGGGCGTGAGGGCGCTACGGCCGAGCAGGACCGGGTGCGTGCGTTCGCCGAGCGGCGCGAGATCCGGTTCCCGGAACTCGCGCGGGAGATGGTCGCCAAGGTGCAGGCGAAGGCCAAGGGCATGTTCGCCGGCTTCCGCCCGAAACCGACGTCGCCCGAGCCGGTGCGCGACGGCAAAGGGGGGCCGATCAACACCGGCTCCGAGCGGGGATCGCCCGCGCCCAATCAGGCCAAGGCGATCGAACGCTATGCGCGCGTCCAGGCCGATATGGACCGGATGCGCGAGAAGGGCTTGCCTGTGCTCCCGCACCAGAAAGAGGCGCTGGCGAAGGCCGGGGACGCGCTCGATCGGTTGCGCCCCCAGGCGGCTCGGGATTTGGCTTCCGCGTTCGAACGCAACCCCGCACTGGTGCGCGACGCGGCCGAAGGCAAAGCCGGCGGGGCGGCGCGGGCAATGGCCGAGGAAGCCCAGGTCCGTTCCAATCCCGAACTGCGTGCCGACCGCTTCGTGGAGCGCTGGCAAGGTATGGCGCGCGAGCGGGCCGAGCTCGCGCGCAGCGGCGATCGTGCCGGCGCGGAGCGCACGGCCAAGAAGATGGATGGCTTGGCGGGAGGACTGCATCGCGATCCGCAGCTCGAATCCGTGCTGCGGCGGCGCGCGCCCGAACTGGGGCTGGAGATGCGCCGGGATCGTCCGATCAGCCAGGAATTGACCCGTTCGCTGGAAATCGGCCGCGATCGAGGGTTGAGCCGATAAGGAGAGACAATGGCGGACGAGGAATGGGAGGAAGGCGGCGACGCGGCGGCGGAAGCATTCGAGCAGGTGCGCGCCGCGGTCGAGCAGCAGCGCGGCGAGCTGGCATTGATGCGCCGCGCCATCGAGGGACTGGCGGCCGAGCGCGCCAGCATCGACGTGCCCGACTATTCCGAGACGCTGGGGTATGTCGTCCAGGGGCTGGACGGCATCAACGGACGCCTGGACCAGGTTACGACGGCCATCGTGAAGTCGCCGGCGCTGGCGATGACGCCTGCACAGGTTTCGGCGCAGATCAATCGAGCGGCGGCCGACCTTCGCAGCGCCGACCATGCCGCCCTCGCGACCGCCACCGACGAGATGAAGCAGCAGGGGCGCGAGCTGCGCACCGTCGTTCAATCGGCGCTGACGGCGCGGGATCAGAAGGACCGTCAACTATGGTTCGGGTTGAGCGGGTTGCTTATCGGCATCCTCCTCTGGTCCTTCCTTCCCGGTATGGTCGCGCGCGAGATCGCGCCGGCGAGCTGGCAATGGCCCGAACGCATGGCGACGCGGGCTCTTGCCGAGGCGACACCGTGGGATGCCGGGCAGCATTTGATGGCGAGCGCGTCACCGGCGAGCTGGGAGGCGATCGTCGCGGCCGACAGGTTGCTGCGCGACAATCGTGAAAAGATCGAAGGATGCCGGCAAGCGGCAAGGAAGGCGGATCAGCCGGTGCGATGCACGATCCAGGTGGGAGTGAAGAGATAATGGTGATTCCCTACCGCTCGACGCCCATATTCGATGAGGCGACATTGCCCGCTGCCCTGCGCTCCGAACATCGCACCAAGGCCGGTGTGTGGGGCGTGATCCGGGTCATCGAAGGGAGATTGAAGCTCACCTATCTCGACCCGGCCTCGGAGGTGGTCCTTACACCTGACCGGCCAGGGCTGATCTTGCCCGAACAGCCGCATTTCGTGGAACCGCTCGGAGCCATGCGGATGCAGGTCGATTTCTACGATCAGCAGCCAAGCCTTTAGGGAGAGCCATGCCTAAAACAGCCTTGTCATACCCGCTTCTTGCCATCCTCGCGCTTGGTGGCTGTGCGACGCGCGACCCGGCACCGAGTCCCGGCTCGCTTCCTACAAGCCTGTCCCGGCCCGACGCCGAGGCTTTGCCGCATGACCTGACCTATGGCGCGGCGTTAATGACCGTCAAGGTCTACCCGCACCTGGCAGCGAAGGCCGATGCAAACGCCAATCTGTTCATCTCCCCGGTCAGCTTGTCGCAGGGCCTGGGGCTCGCCTACCTTGGCGCGCGGGGCGCCACGCGCGAGGAGATTGGCCGCGTGCTTGGTTGGGATTCGTCCCGCAACGTCCCTGCGCTCATCAAATCCTACAATGCCCAGCTTAACGACACCGGCGATGCCGATACCGCGCTCGGCATCGCGAACGCGCTGTGGCTGGCGAAGGGATTGCCGGTCCGGGACGAGTATGTCGCCGAGGCGCATGCCGGCTTCGGAGCGGCTCCGGAAACCGTCGATTATGCTGGTGATCCCACCGGAGCGGCCGAGCGGATCAATGGCTGGGTTTCGCGCGAGACGAAGGGCAGGATTTCGGAGATCGTCTCTCCGAGCGGCTTCGGGGATGACACCGCCGCTGTGCTGACCAACGCGCTTTACTTCAAGGCGAAGTGGCAGGTGCCGTTCGAGGAGACGGAAACGCGGTCCTTCACGCGTGGCGACGGCACGCGCATCCCGATCACGATGATGAAGCGGATTGGCCGGTTCGACTACCGCGAGACCCGGGAAGGGCAAGCGATCGCGCTGCCTTATGGTCGCAACGGTCGTTTCGTGATGGAGATTTTCCTGCCACGTGACGCGGCAACCCTGCGCCGCTGGGAGCGTGAGCTGAAGGGTGTCGATTTCTTCGCCGGCGAGCAGGGCGGCAATGATCGTTTCGACCTGTCCGCGGAGCAGGCTCGCGAGATGCGGATCGTTCTGCCCCGCTTCGAAGCGAGGTTCGATGAGAGCGTGAAGGCAGCGCTGATCGCAGCGGGCATGCCAAGCGCCTTCGACCAGCAGCGTGCGGACCTGTCGGGGCTCGCCAGCGGTGCGCGCCTCGCGATCGATGACGTGGCGCACGCGACCTTCCTGCGCGTCGATGAGGAGGGCACCGAGGCGGCGGCGGCAACCGCAGTCAAGATCGTCGTGACCAGTGCGCGGATAGAGCCTCAGGTGCCGGAGATGGTGGTCGATCGTCCTTTCCTTGCCACCCTGCGAGACCGAAAGAGCGGCGCGGTGCTGTTTTTCGGGCGCATCGCCGATCCGACAGCGATTCCATAGGCGCACTCAGGGGTGACTACACGAAAGTGACGTATCTGCACGCTAAGGGCGAACAAATCCGGTACGATGCCAGCAGATGCTATTCGCAGGCTTTCCTGCCCCTTTTATGTGGTGCCGCCCTACGGGCGCCGATATGGGAGGGCGGCAATCCGATTGACCAACGATCGAGGTAGAACCCTGCTCGCCAAATATGTGAGCTGGTTGCCCATCCCCGGTATGGCGAAGGATTGCCGATAAACCAGAGCGTGGACTGCATGGGCCGCGCACCGGTCAACGTCCATCAAACCCAACCTCCCCCACTTCAAATCGCTGAGGGCAGCCATGTCTGTGTCGATTCCACCGGGTGCAAAAGACCCAACACTCACTCCCGTCCCGGCAAGCTCCACGGAAAGCGCTCGCATGAGGGTGCTCACATAGGCTTTCGACGCGCCGTAGACCGCTTGGAAGGGCACGGATGTTTCGCCCGCCAGGCTCGACACGGCGATTACTGAGGATTCAAACGGCTGCTCCCTGAAAATCGCAATCAGGCGAGCCAGCAAATCCGTGAAACCGAGTATGTTTGTTTCAATTACCTCGGCATAAGTGTCGGCACGGCCTGCATCAAATGAACCAACGCTCGTCATTCCGGCAACCAACAAAGCGGCTGTTACTTGCAATTCTGCAACCTTAGCCGCGATTTTCTCCCTGCCCTCGATTTCACGTTGATCAGCCACTATAATCTCGCACGGCACATTGAACCGCTCGTCAATTTCGGTCTGTAGCTCCCGCAAGTTGTCGAGCCTTCGTCCAACAATCAGGGGCTTGGCCTGGTACGATGCCGCCAAGCGGAGGGCGGACGCTCTGCCCAAACCGGTCGAAGCCCCTGTGACCAGCACCCACGAGTTCTTGATCGCCAGCGGTTTCACGCGTTTTCCAGAGCCTTGTATAGGGCGGTTTTGCCGATCTTGAGCCGGGCCGCCGCCTCACGAACAGTGAGGCCCGCTGCGATATGCGCCCGCGCTTTACGTAGTTTGTCGGGGGTAACGACAGGCCGGCGACCACCCTTGTTGCCCCGCTCGCGTGCGGCCTTGAGGCCGGCATGAGTGCGTTCACGGATCAGGTCACGCTCGAATTGGGCCAGCGAGCCGAAGATGTTGAACACCAGCATGCCGCCCGAAGTGGTGGTGTCGATATTCTCGGTGAGTGAGCGGAACCCGATGCCGCGCGCCGCAAGCTCGCCGACCTTCTCGATCAGGTGGCTCATCGAGCGGCCGAGGCGGTCGAGTTTCCAGACCACCAGCGTGTCGCCGGGGCGCAAATAGGCGAGCGCTTCGGTTAGGCCAGGCCGATCGGCTTTTGCCCCGGATGCGTGATCGTCGAATATACGGTCGCACCCGGCAGTGTTCAGCGCGTCAAGCTGGAGCGACAGCTTCTGGTCTGCGGTCGAGACGCGCGCATAGCCGATCAGCGCCACATGATGCCCGATCCTGTCCGTTTTCCCGTCATTATGCGATCTTGTCCGAATCGCCGTTACAGGTCCAGAGTTAACGGACATATTCCTGTTGGCCGCCAGAGGACCGTCTGACGGACAAGGACGCGGAAGGAGATAGTGCTTGGCGAGACGGCGACTGGTGAGCGCGGAAATCTGGGCAGGGCATTATGGCGCGCCGCTCGATGAGCGCGAGATTGCGCGGCACTATACGCTGACCGGTGACGACCTGGAAATTGTCGGCCGCCGTCGCGGCGATGCCACCCGGCTCGGCTACGCGATGCTCCTACTCTATATGAGATGGCCTGGCCGTGCGCTGGAAGCGGGCGAAGTCCCGCCCGCTCCTGTGCTCGCCTATGTGGCGCAGCAACTCGGCGTCGCGCCCGAAGCCTTCGCGGACTATGCCCATCGGGACCAGACCCGTCGCGAACATCTCGTTGAAATCCGACGATCGCACGGGTTCAGGATTTTCGACCGCAAGGCTTTCCACGAAGTTGTCGCATTCTCGATCCCGATCGCACAGACCATCGTCCACCCCGGCCAGATGGCGGGGGTCATCGTTGACGAACTTCGGCGCCGGCAGATCCTCCTGCCTTCTTCATCGGTTCTCGAAGCGGTACTCCGGCGTGCTCGCCAGCAGGCCGAACAGCTTACCTATGAAGTGCTCACGAACGGCCTGCGGCCCGATACGCTGCAGGGGCTGGACGATCTGCTGGCCCGACGAACAGGGCAAGCCGCGACATGGCTATCCTGGCTGCGCAATGCACCACAGTCGCCGGCAGCGCGCAACATCCTACGCCTGATCGAACGGCTCACTCATATCCGCGCGCTGGATCTCGATCGCGCCCGTGCCGACATGATCCCGGCTTTGACTTTTGACAGGCTGGCGGACGAAGGCAGCCGGATCACACCCCAGCACCTTGGCGAACTCAATGCCCTGCGCCGCCATGCGACGCTGGCGGCGCAGGGCATCCGTCTTGAGGAAAGCCTGACCGATGCCACCCTGACGATGTTCGACAAGCTGTTGGGCAGCATGTCGCGTCGCGCCGAGAACCGGACCCGTGACAAAGCCCTCAAGACGGTGCGCGAGTTGCAAGGCCATCTCCGGACGCTCACAGGGTCTTGCCGCATTCTCATCGAAGCGCGCACCAACGGTGTGGACTCTCTGGCGCAGATCGAGGCGCTGGATTGGCAGCGCTTCGCCGTGGCGGTCGCGCGGGCCGAAGTACTCGGGCGACCGGAAACCGTCGATCGCACCGCTGAATTGATCGAGCGGCATCGCACGGTGAAGCTCTTTGCCGGTGCCTTTCTCAACACCTTCGAATTTCGCGGCGCCGGTGCGGTGCAGGGACTCCTGTCGGCGCTTACCATCATCGCGGAGCTATACCGGACCGGCAAACGGCGCTTGCCTGATCGCGTGCCGCTGCGCTTTGTGCCCTCCGCATGGCGGCCGTTCGTCCTGCGGGACGGCATCGTCGATCGCGCCGCCTATGAACTATGCGCCTTGTCCCAGCTACGGGAGCGGTTGCGAGCGGGAGACATATGGGTCTCGGGAAGCCGCCAGTTCCGCGATTTCGACAGCTATCTCATACCGCCGGCGACCTTTGCGGCGCTGCGCGAGAAGGGGCCGTTGCCGCTCGCCATCGAAACGGACTTCGATCGTCATATCGAGGAAAGGCGCGCCAGGCTCGACACGGCGATCGAACAGGTGACGGTCCTCGCCCGACAGGGCGAGCTGCCCCAGGTCAGGCTTGACGAAAGCGGCCTTATCATCTCGCCGCTGAAAGCGGCAACGCCACCCGCCACCGAGATTGCCCGTCGCGCTGCCTATGACCGACTGCCGCGCGTGAAGATCACCGATCTCCTGCTTGAGGTCGATGCCTGGACCGGGTTCAGCGAATGCTTCATCCATCGGCGTTCGGGCCGGGAGGCCGACGACCGCAATGCGCTGCTCACCGTCATCCTTGCCGATGGCATCAATCTCGGCCTCACACGCATGGCGGAAACCTGCCGAGGCGCAAGCCTGCGCCAGCTCGCCCATCTCCACGACTGGCACATCAGCGAGGCCGCCTATGGTGAAGCGCTGGGAAGGCTGATCGACGCCCATCGCGCCATGCCGCTCGCCGCGCTGTGGGGAGACGGCACCACCTCGTCGAGCGACGGACAGCAATTCCATGCCGGGGGCCGTGGCGCCGCAATCGGCGACATCAACGCGCGCAGCGGCAACGAACCGGGCGTTGCCTTCTACACCCATGTCTCGGATCGATATGACCCCTTCGCGACCCGGGTAATCGCGGCGACCGCCGGCGAAGCTCCCTATGTGCTGGATGGCTTGCTGTATCAGCAGACCGGCCTGACAATCGAGGAGCACTACACCGATACAGGCGGTGCATCGGACCATGTGTTCGGCCTTATGCCCTTCTTCGGCTACCGCTTCGCGCCGCGCCTGCGCGACATCAAGCAGCGTCGTTTGCACCTCCTTCCCGGCCAGGAAGCCGGCCCCTTGCTTGCCGGCATGACGGCCGAACCGATCGCATTGGGTCATGTCGCGGCGCATTGGGATGAACTGCTGCGGTTCGCCACATCGATACGCACCGGCACCGCCACCGCTTCGGCGATGCTTCGCCGCCTGTCCGCCTATCCGCGACAGAACGGACTGGCCCTCGCGATGCGCGAGCTGGGCCGCCTCGAACGCTCGATCTTCATGCTCGACTGGCTGCGCGACATTGATCTGCGCCGGCGTACCCAGGCGGGCCTCAACAAGGGCGAGGCCCGCAACGCGCTCGCACGCGCGCTCTTCTTCAACCAGCTCGGCGAATTGCGTGATCGGCGGTTCGAGAACCAGACCTATCGCGCCTCCGGCCTCAACCTGCTCGTCGCCGCCATCATCCTGTGGAACACCCGCTATCTCGAAGTGGCGCTGGCTGATATCGGCACGCCCGACGAAATCGCACGTCACGTCGCGCCATTGGGCTGGGAACATATCTCGCTCACCGGCGACTATAGCTGGAATGTTGAAGATCGGCCCGATCCGGATGTCCTGCGGCCACTGCGCGCCATCAGTTCGTTGCTCGCCGCGTAACGTTCACCATACGTTCGCGCTTAGCGTGCGGATGCGTCACTTTCGTGTAGTCACCCCTTACCTGACCACTGTGGAAGGCCTCAAACTGGCGGCCCAAACGTTTGATAAGGATGTCGCCAAACTGTCTTGCTGCGCCGGGTGATTGCTCGGGGATCAACCGGCAACGAATGGCCTCCCTCCAGTGCAAGCCGCTTTGGTGTCAATTTTGTTATTCGCCTCAGCGGGAGAGCAAAATGGCACGACGCCGACTTCTGACCGGAGACGAGCGCCGGCGCCTGTTCGATCCTCCTGTCCAAGAAACCGCGATCATTGGGCATTATACCCTTTCTGCGGAAGATGTTGAATTGGTTGGGCGCCGCTATGGTCCAGCAAATCGCCTCGGTCTGGCTGCACAAATCGCTTTGATGCGACATCCCGGCTTTGGTCTGCAACCCGAGATCGGGCTTCCCGACGTCATTCTTCAGTACCTCGCGGCACAGTTATTCGTCGATCCTTCCTCCTTCTCTGCATATGGTCAGCGCGCGCAAACCCGTACCGATCATGCCGATCTCGTGGCGCGTTATCTTGGCATACGCCCGTTTCGACGCGGCGACCTGGCACTTGCCCTGAATCTTGCCGCGCAAGCCGCCGAGTATACAGACAGAGGTGAACCGATTGTTCGCGCCCTCATGGTTGGCCTGAAGGGTGAGCGGTTCATTCTTCCGTCAGGCGACACACTGGAACGCGCCGGTCTTGCTGGCCGGGCACGCGCACGCAAAGCTGCCGCAGCCGCAATCGTCGAAGGCCTCAGCTCTGCTGAACTGACACGGCTAGACGAACTCGTAATCAACAACCCGGATTTCGGCATGACACCGCTGGCGTGGTTGCGTAATTTCGAAGAAGCCCCGACTGCGGCCAATATCAATGGCTTGCTTGAGCGCCTGCGCTATGTTCGCGGCATAGGTATCCACCCGGTAGTTGGGGGCGCCATTCCGGAATTCCGCTTTGCCCAATTTGTCCGCGAGGGCGGCGTGGCACCGGCATTCCTGCTTTCGGATTACAGCGTCAATCGCAGGCGGGCGACGTTGACGGCCGCAGTGATCGACCTTGAGGCCAGACTTGCCGATGCCGCGATCCAAATGTTTGACCGACTTATCGGCGGCATGTTCACGCGCGCGCGGCGTGGGCGCGAGCGTCGCTACCAAGATAGTATTCAGTCGGTGGGGCAACTCATGCGGCTGTTTGGCGCCACGATTACAGCACTTGATGAGGCTGTCCAGAATGGCGGCGATCCGCTCGAATTGATTGACGAAGCGGTGGGCTGGCACCGGCTTGTTGCGGCAAAGGCCCAAGTAGATGCCCTTGCTGATCTTGCCGGCGAGGACGCACTGGTAACGGCAACCGAGCGTTACGCCACGCTACGGCGTTTCAGCCCGGCATTTCTGGACGCCTTCACCTTCAAGGCGTCTGGAACAGGGACGGCACTGATCAAAGCCATCGATGTCATTCGCGATGCGAACACACGAAAGTCGCGCGACCTTCCCGATGGCGTTCCACTGCCATTCCCCAATCGGCAGTGGAAGCGTCTCATCACCGAAAGCGGCCGTATCGACCGCCGACGTTATGAAATTGCGATCATGGCAACCTTGCGTGATCGTTTGCGCGCCGGTGATGTATGGATCGAGGGAACCCGCAACTATCAGCGCTTCGATGCCTATTTGCTGGGTCGGCGCGACGCCGCCAAAGTGGCGGATGTGCTTCCGTTCGATTCAAATGCTGCATCCTACCTCGCTGACCGGGCACGAAATCTTGACTGGCGGCTGCGCCGATTTGCCAAGCAGTTGAAAACAAACAAGCTTGAGGGAGTGTCGCTCGAACGAGACCGGCTCAAGCTTCAGCAAATGCCGCCTGTCACCCCACCGGAAGCTGAAGCCCTCGATCGCAAGCTCGATACCCTGCTTCCCCGCGTGCGCATCACCGAGCTGCTGCTTGAAGTCGCCGAACGCACTGGTTTTTTGAACGCATTCCGTGACCTGCGCTCAGGCAAGGAGCACGACAACCCCAGCACGGTACTCGCCGCAATTCTGGCTGATGGCACCAACCTCGGGCTGGAGCGGATGGCCAATGCCAGCGAAGGCGTCAGCTATGCCCAACTCGCATGGACCCACAACTGGTATCTTTCACCCGAGAACTATCAGGCCGCGCTGGCCATGATCATCTCAGCCCATCACGAATTACCCTTCGCGCGGCATTGGGGCGCTGGCACCAGTTCGTCGTCCGATGGCCAGTTCTTCCGGTCGGGGCGGAGCCGTTCAGGGGCGGCGGACGTCAATGCCAAATATGGCGCCGAACCTGGCGTGAAAATCTATTCTCACCTTTCCGATCACTTCGCATCATTCGGATCACGGATCATGTCCGCGACGGCAGGTGAAGCGCCTTACGTGCTCGACGGGCTTGTCCTGGGCGCCGGCAACCTTCCGTTGCATGAGCACTATACCGATACCGGCGGCGCCACCGATCATGTTTTCGCACTCTGCCACCTACTCGGGTTCCGCTTCGCGCCCCGGCTGCGCGATATTGGCGACCGCAAGCTGGGTTCGATCGCTGCGCCATCGACATACAAGGGCATCGAAAATCTGATGGGCCGCACCATCAAAACGGCAGCGATCGAGGCCGATTGGGATGACATCGTCAGGATTGTCGCCTCAATCAAGGATGGCACGGTGGCGCCGTCAGTAATCTTGCGAAAACTTGCCGCCTACAAACGCCAGAACAGGCTGGATTTTGCATTGGCTGAACTGGGCCGTATCGAGCGCACTTTGTTCACGCTCGATTGGCTTGAACAACCGGAACTGCGACGTGCCTGTCAGGCCGGTCTCAACAAAGGCGAGGCGAGGCACACGCTTGCCGCCGCCATCTATACCAACCGGCAGGGTCGGTTCACCGATCGCTCGCTGGAAAATCAGGAATTTCGCGCATCTGGGCTGAACCTGCTGATTGCGGCGATTTCCTACTGGAACACGGTCTATCTCGACCGGGCCGCCCAGCACCTCAACGCTGTCGGCACGACGTTCGATGCGGCACTGCTTGCGCACCTTTCTCCGATGGGCTGGGCGCACATCAGTCTGACCGGCGATTACCTCTGGGAGCAGGCCAGGCGACTTCCAGCAGGTGAATTCCACCCACTCAACGAGCCAATGGCGCGGTTGAAGCGTGTAGCGTAGCCCATGTTCCGCTTATGTCCGAGAAATCGTTGTCTGGCGAACAAACCTTGAGGTGACGCCTACTTGCCGTGCTTGGTCCAACCAACGCTGTTTGCACGTTCCAAAGCGACCAAGGCGTCTGATACCGCCTTCTGCGCGACTAGAAGATAACCTTCGGCAATGCTGGGCCATGTTAGCTCATCGAACGGATTTGTGACGTTGCCGCTGAAATAGTCGAGAGCTTCATGGGCGCGTGCAGCCGCCTCGATTACCTTGGCGGTATGTTTCTTTGCCCTGTCAGATTTCTTCATCGTGCCTCATGAAGCCATAGCCCATCAAGAGATCGCAAGCGGTGGCAGCTGCCACCGCTCTACCTTCCGTCAGTTTTGAGCCTGTCACGATCTACGGACAGCTGGGGTAGGACCGGATACTTTAAGGCTTCACGCTCCCGCGCCCGACCTTCATCTATCCCGTATGATGTGCCAATCATCAAACCTACGAAGAACACGGGGATCAAGAGCAGAAGCATCGAGCCGAAGCGTGTTCTACGGCGAGAGCTTTGGATCGCGAGCGCATCACGTTGCAGCTTGAGAGCTGTTATGATCGTCTCGGTAGCAAGGGTGATTTCATGGGCGTCGTCGCCCACATTTGTAAGCAATTGCTCAACGTCCGTCAGAGGGCGTTCCACCTGTTTACCCACTTCGCTTAGATCAGACCAAGCGAGGTTTCTGGAATGAATCACGCGAAGCAAGGTTTCAATGTGACGATCGAGATCGGACACGCCTCTCGATGGCACCGGATCAGACCGGGGAATGTTCATCGTGCGGTTTCCTGTTTCCAAAAGGCATGTGCCATGCACTTAGCGCGAGCGGGACGGCTTCCGCTCCTGCTGGCGAAGCGTCAAATCCTCGCGCGCTATGCGGGTAGCCTCGTTCTGGCGCTGTTGCTCGAAACGGGCCGCAGGAATCGGTCCGCCGTTCTCAATCCGCTTGGCCACCGTTTCCTTCGCGTTCTCGATGTAGCGCGCCTGATCCTCCTTTTTGGGAAAGCGCGTTTTAGCTTCGATTGAGGCCGCCAGGACGTGCGACTGCGCGGCCTTGAATTGCGGATCGGTCGCATTCTCGCGGTGGGAGTTACGGCGGAATTGCTCGGCCGCTGCGCGAGACTCGGTAGGGTCTTGCTTTGCCATGCTCGCTCTTTTCGTAGGGTCTTGAGCTTCGCGCGCCTTGTCACGCGCCGCCAGTCTTTCTCCCTCAAGCTTCAGCTGGGGAGAAGGCTCGAAGTCTTTGACGGCGACACCGGCGCGGGCGGCTTCCAGATAGACCGCCTTCTTGAAATCATCGCTGCCATGAACACGGATCGACTGCCAGCCATTATGCTTCGCAATGGCGACCGCATCGCCAATCGCATGGTCCTTGTTGATCCGAATGCCATCTTGTCCCTTGATCGACATATCGGGCTTTTCATCGCGGCCGCTCCGAAACAGATCGTCGCCTACGCGCAGATATTTGCGTTCGATCTGCGCCGGAAGGGCCAAGGTTGTATCCTCGACCTTCTTGTCTTGGTTCGCCGTCTTCGACGGAGCGTCGGCGCGGGAGGGCGCAGGCTCTGATTTTTCCGCCTTCGACCGTTCGCCCTCAACAATATTCAGCGCCTTGTCGGCCGGGGCCGATGGTGCCGCTTCGCGCTTTACCGTCCGAGGCCAAGCCTCAACATCGGCCAGCGCGGCGCGCTCGCGGGGCTCCAATTCAGCGGCAGGCGCCCCGCGTTTTACGGCGCTATGATAGTCCCTAATAGCAGGGCTTAAGTATTGCCCCACCGGCGTTGAGCCATCGTTCTGCCAGTCCGTGGATGCTAGCCAAGCAGTTTTGCCACCTTTCTGCATCGTCAGCGAATGATCGCCATTGTCCGCCTTGACGTAAGCCTGCATCGCATCGGGAAGAGTAGCGAACGACTGTTTGCTGTTCCCCGGTCCGCCGCGAACTTCGAAAGGGCGTGGCTCAGATGCACCGCGCTGGCTTGTGTCATCATCGGCCATATTCTTCTCCTTCACTTAGAACTAGATCCCGGCGCTGGCCTTCCCACTCCTCTTTTGTCGGGTCGGGACCAATAATGTCGTCGAAGTCGATTTCATCGAAAGCCATGCTGCCGTCCTTCACTGTCAGGTTCGGCATGTCGCGATCGAGGGCGAGAACGTCTTCGGGAATGTCCTGCACCTGGTCATCGGCCAGTGCGGAATAATCGTTGAAAGCCGCCAGCTCTTCATCGCTCAGATCATCGATGGTCGCGATCGGGGCGATCGGCTTGGGCAGCGCCGGCACTTTCGGCGCAGGCGTCAAGCGCGAGCGGAACACGGCATCCTTGAAGTAGCGAATTTTCTTCCCGCGAATGACGGGGATACCGCCCCGGATGACGAGAATATCGTCTTCGGGCAGCTGCATCAGCTCTTGAGGGAGCATCAGTGCGCGCCGCTGTTCGGAGATTGTCTTGCTTCGATTGGCGAGCAATCCATGTATCGTCAGGGACCGGCTTTCCGCATCCTGACCGAGATAACCGAGGCGTTCGGACAGTTCCTTTGCGACCCGCAGTTCCTTGGGCGTGAAGGCAATTTCGACCCCGCAGTTTGATACGATTTCGTCCGCGCCATGCTCCCCATAGACATTTCGCAGCTGGGAGCGTGACTGGATGACGGGAAGCAGACGAAGCCCATAGCCGCGCACATAGGAGAACGCATTTGCAATGACCTGGGCGCGGCCGAGCCGCGCAAATTCGTCCAGAATGAGCAGCACGGACAGCTTTTCGCTATCGTCGGGCAGTTGCCGCGTGTTGAGGTCGATCAGCTGTTGGAAAAACAGATTGTAGAGCGGCGCGACCCTATCGAGTTCATCCGGCGAAACGCCGAGATAGATCGAGGTCGGGATGCGGCGAAGGTCCGTCAGGGAAAAGTCGCTTTCGGCAGTCGCGCGATCGACAATCGGATTGATCCAGAGATTGAGCTTGGAGGTGACGGTCTGGATAATGCCGGTGAATGTGTTGTCAGCGCTGGACGTAAAATCGCTCAACGCAGCGCGGCACCCTTCCGATAGCGCACCATCGCCGGCTTCCTTGGCGAAGAATGCCTTCATCCCTGGCATCGTGATGGTCCGGTAGATCTCGCCAAACGAGAAGGGACGTTCAGGCTTGGCCGCGATCCACGATGCAATGCCGACAAATGCCGTGCGGGCTGATTCCGTCCAGAACGCCTCGCCCTTTTCCGGAGGCACGAAGAGCATCGTGGCGATCTTCTGCAATTCGACCAGAACCTCAATCGGGTCGGACCTGTTGATGTAGCTGAGCGGGTTGTAGCGGGCCGTGCGGCCTTCCCTGTCCGTAGGGTTGAACAGGACAACCTTTTGGCCGCCTTTGCGGCGGAAACCCGCCGTGATTTCGTAGTTCTCACGCTTAATATCGAGCACGACAACCGAATCCGGCCATTGCAACAGATTGGGAATGACGATGCCGACGCCCTTGCCCGATCCGGTAGGGGCTTCGAGCAATACATGCTCCATCTTACCCACCATGAGAAAGCCGTTGCGGAAAAAGCCATTGCGGAAGCGGCCGAGCACAATGCCCTTTTTCGCGCGAAGGCCCGCCTTGCGGATTTCACCTTCGCGCGCGAAACGAGCTTCACCGTGAAGGTTCTTTTTCGGCCGCAGGACGATCGCCATGAGCAACACCGGCAACGGCACGCCTATGACCGCGCCTCGCCAAAGCGCTTCGGTCACGACAGGATCATGCCGGTAATACCAGAAGAAGCCGGGGAGCGTGAGCGGATCATAAGCCGCGGCGGGCATCTTAAGGAAGAACCACGCCACCGTGCCGGTCAGCAGGCCGATCAGCAGGAGCGTGATCGGAAGGAGGACGAGGGCCAGTGCGAGCCTGTTAGAGCCTGTTTTCTGGATCAAAATATATCTCCGTCACGCGAAAGCGGCCTTCGACCTTCTTGGTCTGCACGACCACATCAACCAGCAGCTTGAGCAGGCTGCGAATGTCGTCACGGGCCAGATCGGCGCCGCCCTCGCTTTCCTTGACCAGCAATGTCAGCTGTTCGAACGCGAGTTCGGCCGAGTCCGCATGGATCGTCGTGATCGAGCCGGGATGGCCTGAGTTGACGTTGCGGAGATAGAAGAACGCGGTGCCGTCGCGCAGCTCCTGCAACAGTATCCGGTCAGGCCGCATACGCAGGGCCGATTCCAGAAGATCCTTTGCAGAGATTTTCGCGGTGCCCTGCTTGTCCTTCGCGTAGAGCATGTGGACCACGTTGCGATGCGGAACGACCAATTCGCGCGTGTCTTCGATCGTCAGCAGCCGCTCATGCGGCGGAATGAGCTGGATCAGCCCTTTAGAGAGCGTCGTCTTTCCCGAGCCGGTAGCGCCCGAAATCAGGATATTCTTGCGGCCTTGGACCGCCTTTTGGAAAAATTCGACGTGCTTTCCTGCGTCGAGCAGATCGCGCAATTCAACATCGAGCGGCGAGACTTGCCTAGTTGCGATCTTTGTCTCGCTAAACAGCCCACCGCGCTCGAAGTCCTCCATCGTCAACGTCACCGATGACGGTTTGCGGATGGTGATGGACACGGTGCCGGCAGGGACAGCAGGCGGCACAACCAGCTGCACGCGCTCACCGCTGGGGAGGATTGTGGAGCAGATCGGCGTGGACTGGCTTATGTCCTGATGCGTGAAAGCCGCCGCTGCCCGCGCGAGCGCGAGCAGCGACTTTTCATTGAGGTCAGGCAATGTCTCCCAGGACCATCCATTGCGCGTTTCAATCGCCGCTTCGCCAGCCTTGTTAATCACCAGCTCCGTTACGTCCTCACGCGCAAGAAGAGGACGCAGCGGCAGCAGGGCGTTTTCGAGGACAGCCGTATTGCTCACTGGCCGCGCCTCAGCCGCAGGCCGTAGATGTTGGAGAAATCGAAGTCGCGAGCGACCATAATCCCCACTTCCGCGCCCTGATTGATGCGAAGCACCGGCTGAATCTGCATCGTGTCCCGCAAGATCGTGTCCGACGCTTGGCTGGGAACCCGCGTGACATTATCGGCGTCGGAGACTTCCGAGGCGGCGATCGAGGCGGCATCGTTGAGCGAGCTGAACAACAGCGCGGCCCCGAAGCGTTCCCAAAAGAAGTTCTTCACGCCGCCTGCCATACCTGAACGGCCAAGCGCGTCGCTGGCGGGCGAACCTACGTCGATCGCCACGCCGCGAGGCGTAACCGCGCGGTTCCATACCGCAAAGAGACGATATTTGCCGCGCTGGACGCCGGTTTGATATTCGCCCAAGACGCGCGTTCCCTTTTCCAGCAGGACGACGCGGCCGTTGTCCGAATAAATGTCGCGGGGAATGATGCAGCTGACATATCCGGGCTGACTGGAATCCATCGCCGTTTGCAGCACGCACGGAATGAACGACCCTGCGAGGATCAGCATATCGCGGTTGCCAATGTCGCGGCCTGACACCCGATCAATTTGCGAGGTTTGGCGCATGTTTTCGAGATTTGTCCGGCGCGATCCACCTTGCCCATCACCATCGGCCGACGCACCAATCAACTGCGCGCCCTGTGCTCCTGTGCCGCCGCCCATGGGCAGGCCGGTGGCAGCTGCCACCGCTCCACCGACCCCGCCGCCGTTTTCGCCACCATAAGCCATGATCCCGGCGCGGCGTTGGGCCTCAGCGATGACTTGCCCCTCAGACTTTTGGGGGCGGCCATTCGCGCCGCCCGTGCGGGGCGCTTGGCTTCCATCAAGCGCCGGCACTTCCGTCATGGGCACCGGCGCGTTCGGATCATTTGGCGCATCGGCAAGCGTGGGCGCTATGATCGACTTGGGATCGTAGTTGGCGAGCTGCCTTTCATCCGGCTTTTCCGCTTTCTCGGCCTTTTCGGTTGGATCGCTCCGCATCGCGTCGATTGTGCTGAAACCGAGAACGATCGCGCCGCAGGCAACCGCCGCGAGAACGACCGCCTTTTTGGGGTCGATCGACCTGTTCGGCAGAGCGGCAATCTTCGCCTGGCGCTCGCTTTGCCGCTCAATATCTTCGGGATCGGGCACCGGCTCAGACGCGAGGGGCCGGTTTTCGACCGTCTCGCCCTGCGAGATGATGTTGTCGCCATGCGGCGCGTTGTCATGATCGTTCGCAGCCATTTTATTGAACCCCCGTGGTTCGCTCGACTAGGCCAGAGGCCGTGTCAGTTTTGGGATCGCGCCCGTAATAGTCGGTTTTCTGATTGTGGATGCAGAGCACTTCGAGGCCCCGGCGCAGCCGGATTGTCCTGTAAACCCCGTGCAGCACCACATATTCATCGCGCACATCGAAGGAGGCGATGGCTTCCGATCCATCAGGATTGACGACGAAGAACGCCGGCAATTCACGCTGGTTGGGGAAGCGCATCACGGTGAACTGTCCATTGTCAGACACTTCGGAGGGCTGGATGGCCGTCGATCCTTGCATGATGTAATCGGCGTTGCGTGTGCCTTCCAGCACGCCAATATCGAGCGCGGACTTCACCGCGCCGCGTTCCAAGGCTTTCAGCTGGGCCAGCTGGGCCATTGCGGCTTGCGCCTGCGCCTCGGCCGCTTCCTGTTCAGGATAGCGGAAAACGACCGTATAGAAGCCGCTGCCGCGCTGCGTTGGCGACAGAGCGAAGCGGTAGCTGCGCGGGCCGTAGCGTGAACGGGTTATGACTGTCAGGTTCGTGCGACCCGCGCGCTCGCGCGGTTTGATGAAAAGCGAATTGGCAGCCGGTGCGACTTCCCAAGACACGGTATCGCCCAACGCCACATGCTCGACTACTTCATCCTTGGCGAAGACGATTTCCGTGGCGATGCGGAATACACCCGGAATCTCATAGACTTGCCGATCATTGTAGTTCGCTTCACGAACCCGGTGATCGAGCACCGTCGCATGAGGCGTTTCTTCGGCCATCGCCGGCGACGCAGCTAGCGCGATCGCGAGCGCAAACGGGGCGCTCCACTTCAACACGGTCATTGGGGCACCTCCACGTCAGCGCGATAGCTCTCGACCTGATAGCCAAGCGGATTCTTGAAGCGGTCCACTTCCTTGCTCGGCGTGCCATCGACCTTGTATTTGATGGTCGCGACGGCATCGGTTTTGGTCGAGTTCGAGCCGGTCACAGATTCCTTAGTGAAATAGACCTGCGCGACGTTGCCGCCCAGGAACGACACCCGCTTGATTTCGACAAAAACATCAGTGCGGTTCGCAAGGATGTTTTGCGGACTTTGGGGATTGTCGGTCTTGTAGAAGCGTGACCACCGATCCTGTTCGGGCCGCGCCGACATGACCATGACCGCATCGAAATATTCTTCGCGAGCGGCCGCTATCCAGCCTTCGCGATAGCGGACATAGGTAGCGAGGAAATACTTACGGACCGCCTCGTCATAGGTGATCGTCGCGTCACCGTGGAGCTTGGCGGCGATCGACGCCTCGCCCGTGTTACGGTCCACCGTGATAACATATGGCTCGACCGTTTTTAGAGGCGTCAGGGCTGCAACGGCCACAACGCCAGCAGTCGCCAGGGCGCCAGCAACGCCAGCGACGACCCACGCCAGCTTTTTGGAGCGCTCGGCCGCCGCAAGCTTGTCACGTTCCCAGCTTGCAGCCTCTTCAAAATAGGCTTTCAGCTCGTCCTTTGGAATACCAACTGCCATCGTAACACCTCAGCAATTCGAGTAGATCGGGCCGCGCAGCGAGGCGCTTAGACGCGGCACTTCGACCGCCCGCGATGCGTCCGACTGTTCATTGCCCGGAGTGGAGGGGTCTGCCGGGGCCGCGTCCGGCGTTGCCGGTGCACCCTGATTGAACACGTCCACATTTGCCGGCGCGGTTCGCTGTGCGGCCTGATCCGGGATTGTGGGGAGGGTAAGCCCATGCGGATTTGCAGGCCGCATCGGCCCCTCACATTTGGCTGGCTTTTTGACGGGCTGACCTGCGCAGGCCGCCAGCGCCAGGCAGATTCCGAGTCCAAGCAACTTGCGCATATTCGTTCCCTCAAGCTCTGGTGATTGTGTTTCGGTTGCGCCAACGGCGAACCGCCGACGAGAAGCCCCGCCCCATGCTGGCCCCCATGGCGCGGGCATCGCTGGCCGCGTGCCCTGCGCCCGTTGCAACTGCCCCGCCACCCTTCGTCACCGCGTTGCCGAACTGCGTCACCATTGCAGCCGCGCCGCCGCCAAGTGAGGCAGCTATTCCGGGGATTTGGATGAAGAAAAAGCAGGCGAGAATGTAGAACGCGATGATCCGGATACAGGTGCTCCAGATGTTGTCAAAATCGCCATCGAATGTTGCTGTTGCCGATTCAGCGACATTGGCCACAACGAGCACAAGAAGCATCGCAAATAGCGACAACATCAGAAAGTTGAGGACGCTGCCGAGCCATGAGAAGAAGTAGCTTCTGGTGGAATCAAACAGCAGCGCTGCTACGAAGATCGGCCCGACCACCGCCAGACAGGCGAGCGCAAACAGCGCATAGAGCACGATCACAAAGCCGACAGCCAGTGCGAACAGAGCCGCGATCGCTGTCAAAAGAATGATGATAGTGGCACCGATACACAGCATAATTGCGGCCGCAGCGCCGGGAATATCAGTCAGTGAGGCGTGTTCCTCTGCGTATTTCTCGGTCGCATCCTGCATCGCGAGCAGTGCATCATCGACCCGCGCCCACATCCCATCGAAAGACCCACCAACGCCGTCCGGTGAGCCGCCTACGATCGAGGCAAACTCATGCGGCAGGCCGGTCACGATCATCTGTGCGAGCGATGCTCCATAGAGGTTTGTCACAGCATAATAGAGCGCGGCCAGCATAAGCGAGCGATAGACATATTCGCGGAAGGGGTATTGCACGGCCCCGCGCATAATCGCGTAGCCTAGCAGGATTATGTAAATGATCATGCCAGTGCGGAGCGGTCCAGCGATCCACCCAACAAACCCAGCATAGTTGGACACAACTACCGAATTGAGTTCGTTGGTGAAGCCCTGATAGGCATTCGTAAATAGATCGTATTCCACCAGACCGCTCCGATTAGATATAATTCAAGCTGTTATTACAGCCTTACATTCCAGCTGCCTTCCGTGCTCGCGCACGCTGCTCATCACGTTTCCGCGACCTTTCAATGGAGGCGATTTTGTTCTTTATGCCTCCGCAATTGCGAGCCACTGGCATGGGGAGGTCCGACTGTTTGAGTTCGCTGTTCACGATCTTGTCGCACTCAGCGACGATCACCGGAATCTGATCTTCATGAGTTTTGAGCCAATCAACGTCATGATAGGTCATTAAAATCTCGGGAAATGTGGGCGCGCGTTCGCAGCCGGCGAGCAAGCCGGCTGCGCTGATCGCAAGAAGGACCATTTTCTTCATGGTCAAATTCCAGCTGCCGCCCGCGCTCGCGCACGCTGCTCATCGCGTTTGCGCGACCTGTCCGCAAAAGCTTCGGCCGTGTGCGCCGCGGCCTCCGCTCTGCGCGCTCGCTCCAACGCTTCGACGCGGAGCTGGTCGTTCATCATCGACGCGCTTTCGAGCTGGATGCGCGCTTGAAGGTCAGCAACTTCCTTGGCTGTTGATGCGGTCGCAAGTCGATTGCGCAGCTCTTCCAGACCCTCACCGCGCGATGTGGCCGCTTCGCCCATGCCTTCGGCCATGGCCTTGTCCATCGCGATCGAGCGAGCTGTCTGATAGCGAACGTCAGTCTGATCGCCATTCGCGGATACGCCGAGACGTTCGAGCATGTCCTGATAGATCGCATCAGATCGCCCGCCGTAGCTGCCGCCGCCGCCAAAATCGCCGCGCGCCATGCGTTCGAGCGAGTTCACATCAACGCCCAGGGTGCGAAGTGAATCTGTCTTAAGCTGGTTGGCGATCGAGGAAACATCGGTCAGCTGGTTCAACCCTTGGTAGAGCTGCTGCGCTTCCGCAATCTGCTGGCGACCTTGCTCGATCATCTGCATGGTCTTCTGGATTTGTTCGATATGCTTGAGCACCGACGTGCTATCGAACACAGGGATACCCTGCGCACTGGCTGGCGTCGCGGCCGCAAGGCTCCCGATCGACACAGCCGCCAAGATAAGCTGCTTCATAGTCTCACTCCTTTCAGCTTGGGCGCCGGCGCCGGTGAAATTCCGGCAACCAGAGCTTCGGATCATTGCCCAGTTCGGCAATCACTTCGCGGGCCACGCCCGTTGTTTCAGCGCGGCCCGACAGCACGGCCAGTTCATCGTCCATGCCAATGAGATCCAGGCCGACCACAACGGAGTCATGGCCCTGCTTCACGAGGAATTTGCGGCTTTCCGGCGACAGCTCTTCGCGCACCAGCTTAAATTCCGCCTCCGAGAGCGAGAAGCCTTCGATGTAATCCCGGCGCTGGCCGAACGGATTGGGCAGGAAGATTTTCGTCGCGACCTGCTCCAAGATCGAATGGCTGATCGTGGACCGCAGCGCGTCCGCAGGCGACTGTGTTGCAAAGACGAGGAACGCATTGCGCTTGCGGTATGTCTTGAGGCCATCCTGCGCGAATGCCGTGAACGCCGGATCGGCCAGCGCCTTCCAAAATTCGTCAATCGCAATAACCATGCGCTCGCCTGTCAGGAGCGCGTCTATCCGCTCGAACAGGTAGAGCATGACCGGCGTGCGGATTTCCGCGTTTTCGAGGAAGTCGGTCATATCGAAGCCCACGAAACGGGCTTCGAGAGACATGGAATCTTCCTCATTATCGAAAACCCAGCCAAGGTTCCCCTCGGAGGTCCACTTGACTAGGCGCGCGCCGACGCCGCCCGAGTCCGACATGCCGAGCATGGTCCGCAGCGCCGACAGCGAGCGTTGCTCGCGTGGCAGCTTCATCACGGCTTCGATGCCATCGTCGATCAGGTGCGATTCCTGCACCGTGATCGGCGCCCCCTCTTGCTTCACCAGCTGGCGGATGAAGCGACCGAGGAACGCGCGATGGGAAGCCGTATTGTCGAGCGCCTTGAGCGGAGCGAAGCCCGTAGGTTCCCCGTTGCGCAGCGCGAGATAGGTGCCGCCGCTGGCTCGGACAAAAATTTCCGCGCCTTGATCCTTGTCGATGAAGATATGGCGCGCGTTGAACTTTTCGAGCTGCGCCATCAGGAAGTTGACCAGCACCGTCTTACCGCCGCCCGATGGACCAATGACCATCGAATGGCCCAGGTCTGCCGAATGGAAATTGAAGTAATAGGGGCTGCGAGCGCTTGTCTTGAGCAAGGCGACCGCAGGCCCCCAATGATTGCCGTCCTCGTGCCCTGCAGGGAACGTATGGAAGGGCGAGAACGCCGAGAAATTATATGACGTGATCGGCGCGGGGCGCGCCCTCCACGCGAAGTTGCCGACCAGCTGCGACCAATAGGCAGCTTCCAGCGCCGCGCTTTCGCGGGCGGCGACCATGCCCGTATCGGCCAGCGCCGCGCGCGCGATCGACATGTTATCGCGCAGCTTCTTCAAATCTTCCGCGAACACCGTCAGCGTGAAATGATGGTCCCCCAGCACAAAGCGGTTCGATTGCAAATCGTCGGCCGCGTCGATCAGCTCATCCATCTGGCTGATCGCCTTGTCACCGGCGTTCGCCATTTGGGTCTGGCGAAGCCGAAACCGTTCTGTTGCCGCTGTGCGCGACAGGAACGTGAACGACTGCGTTATGGCGAGGCTGAAATCGACCGAAAGCAGCGATTCAAACTGGCGCGGCGTTGTCGATGACGGATACTCGCGAATGCCGAAAATGCCGCCGAACATCGAATGATCGGCGTCGCGGACCTCAAATGTCTCAGCGCCGATGATGGCGCGGCTCGCATAGAGCGCCGAGCCGAGACGGCCACGGACCAGAGGACAGCGCCGATAGCGCCCGGTCATCACCTGGTTCAATATTTCCAGCGGTTCGGAGAACAGGAGACCCCGGTGCTCATAGATGCCGACACGGCGCGGACGAACGCGCAGCAGTAGCTTTTCCAGATCGCGCACCTTGTCTTCCAGCAGCTCTAGAGCTTCCGCGATATTGGCGTTCTTGTCCTCCTGCTTCTTGCGCAGGAAATCCATCAGCTTGTCGGTCGCGTTTGCTGTTGGGCGGATCACGACCGTCATGAAGAAGCGGTTGCGGAACATGCGTTCGGCCGTCATCCGCTCATAGTATTTTTGATCGAGCTTCGCGGCGAAATGCGAGCGGAACGTGCCGCCTGGATAGTCGCGCACGCGCATCCGCAACATGTGCGTCCAGATCGAAAGCCGCTCGTCATGGATATTGCGCCAGACCCCGTTGAGGCGCGTGTGCCAATCATTCAGATCGCGCACGTCCGAAGTCTCAAAGGGCCGTCCATCCAGTTCGAGCATGAGCATCAGATCGCCGTTATCGAGGGCGACCACATGCTCATTGACATGCCGCGAATACGGCAAGAATTTCTCGGGCATTTCCTCCCGTTTGGCCTTGTCAAAAGGCACCTTCTCCGCGAGCGCGCTCTTACCGAACACCACGACCAAATCCCTTTCGCTTGATTCCGTAGAGCGGCAGCGGCGTGTAGCTCGATCCACCCCAAAAGACGCGGTTCCGGTTCGCCGCTTTGGTCCGGCCCCACAGGAAGATCAGCCGGAATGCGTTCACGTCATGCCGAACGATAAGCCGCGCCATCGCATAAAGCGCGACGGCGGCCGCGCCGCCGTAGAGAGGATTGCCCGAACCAACTAACGTGATTGCGCCCGCCATGATGATGAGCGCGCCCGCTTCAATGGGAACACCCGCCCACAAAGCGGGGCGGGTGACGGCCAAGAACAGCGGGTCTTTTGTCATTTCTTCCTGACCGTCCATCCCCGATCACCCCGTAATCGTGTCGACGATCCAAGGCGCGGAGAACACGATCACCACGCCAACTACGACCGTGACGAGCATCTGCACCGACGCGCGGCCGAGGAACCACAGAAGGCCAACGACGATGATCGCGATGATCGCAAGCGTGCGGAGCAAACCGTTGCTCAGCAGGCCGAGAATGTTGTCGGCCAGGCCTTCAAAGTTTGCCTGCGCAAAAGCCGGCTCCGCTACGAGCAGGCTTGCCAGCAGCGACAGGGGCAGCGCGCGCGCCATGAGCGGCGAGGGCTTGAGACGCGCGAGCAGCGCATCGAGCCGGGATTCAGCCTTGATCTTCCAGATACGAAACATTCGATAACTCCTATCTTCGCCTTACGAACCAATCCGCGCGTGTTGGGCGCGGCCGAAAACATCCCACGCAGGCGGTGCAGGCGGTGGAGCCGCCTCCATGTTCTCCGCTGCGATTTCCGCCAGCTCCACCGGCACACGACCGGCGCCAGTGTCGCTCATGGCGGCGCTGGCGGGCTGATCGCCCACGATGACAGTCGGGATTGCGGTCGCAGGCCGACCGCTGACGCGGCGACCTGCGTTCTCCACGCGGGCGACATAGCCGTTGCGGAAACCTCTCGATTGAGAGCCTGTGTTATACATGCTGAGTGCGACCCGAAGGGCCTCTTGCGGGGTGCGCCCCGTCTTGGCCGAACGGAAATTGGACAGGAGCACCCGGCCTGCCGCTTCGATATTGGAGCACTGCTTGAAAACAGTGTCCCACGTTAGGCCGAGCCATCCCATGTTGCGTGAATTGATTTGGCCGAGGCCGAGATCCACGCTGTAGCCGCGAGCCACATAGGAGCGCGCGGTTGCGATGGCCTCAGCCTCATTACGCGGACGGCGAGGCTGACTGGCCACGCCGTTGACGTTGATCGCAAAAACATAGTTCGAAGATTCCGCATCCACGATCGCGGCGATCGTATGCGGCGCTACCGCTGGGGCGCATTGCGCCGCCAGCGAAAGAACGGCCCCGGTTTCGAGGAACACGTTCCCGCTCCCGGTCAGTTGCGCGGCTGATAGTAGGTCTGTTGCCGCCCGTCAGTCCAAGTGACCGTCAAGCGACCAGGCCTCCCATCATCCGGCTTCTTGTATTTGGTCTTGGCGATGCCCCCGCCCGTGCATGTCGGGAAGCTGCCGCCGAGAGCCAGCACGCGCCACAGTTTCGTTATCGGTGGAACACAGGCTGGATATTGCGTCGGACCACCCGGGTTGGAGATGCACAGCACAACCTCACATGCCCAAGTATTATCCGACGCTACAGCGGGGGTCGATTGCACCGCAGCCCCCACCAAGGCGGTCGCGAGCGCGAAATTAAAAGCTTTCATCGCTTTCTCCCTCGTCATCGAGATTTATGCACATATCACGATGAGGGGGAAAGGGAAGCCTAAAACGCCAATTTGTTGCTGCATTGTTTGTCGGGAACCAATCGGATATGGTCATCCTCATATCCGTAATCGAGCACGACATGCCGCACAGCGCTTGACAGTCGCTTGTAGGTTTTAAGCGTTGGTTGCTCGAATAGGCAGACATTCAGCCACTTATCGCCACGCCACGATACTTTGACATTGATGATCCATTCACTCGACGGCAGTTGCGCAATTTCGACCGCTTGGATCATTCCCCCAGCAGGGCGGCGGGTGGTTAGTTCGCGCTCAAGGATCGGATCATACTGCCAATCGTCGCTATGCGGCATCGTGATTTATTCCCTTTTACCGATTAGGATATGTCTATCCTCGCTTTGACGGCGAGGGCAACCCGGCTTGTCGTCTCTTGCCGCGCAACCACATTACAGCCATTAAGCGTGTCAACACGCTTATTCCGGCACCACACCAACCTCTTGTGTTCTAGACCT
>NZ_CP065142.1:0-62568 GCF_015693305.1 Sphingobium sp. Cam5-1
ATGAAGGCAAAGTTGATTTTTTTGGTAGCTGTCGTCGCCTTCGTCGCAGCCGTTGCGGGCGTGTTCCTTGGGCGTCACTTCTTCCCCCAGCCCAAGGCGGCCGGTGTCGAACTCCACGACGTGTTGCACAGCAAGCTCGACCTGGACGACCGTCAGAAGGCGCAGATCGAACTGCTTGAGCAGCGCTTTGCCGTGCGTCGTCGCGCGCTGGAGCTCGAACTGAGAGCGGACAACGCGCGTCTCGCGGCCGCGATCGAAGCCGAACATGGCAACGGACCGGGTGTCACGGCGGCCGTCGATCAGTCGCATCAGGCGATGGGCGAGCTGCAGAAGGAAACGCTTGGCCATATCTTCGCGATGCGCCAGATCTTGCGCCCTGATCAGGCCAAGACCTTCGATCAGGCGGTGGTACATGCGCTCACCGACGATGCACGGTGAGTCTGGATCTTCGCGCGTGCTCGGACGGTGAACTTGCGGCGCTAACGCTCGCCGGTCGGCAGCCGGCCTTCGCAGAGATCATGCATCGGCACCAGGCTGCGATATTTCGACTGGTACGCGGCCTGGTGGGGAATGCCGAGGACGCGCTAGACCTCACCCAGGACTGCTTCGTCTCCGCGTTCAGCCATCTGCGAAAATATGATGGCGCGCGGCCGCTCCGGGCTTGGCTGTCCCGGATCGCGATTAACAAATGCCGCGACTGGCACCGCCGCCAGAAGGTGCGGCAGCTTTTCACCTTCGGTTATGCAGCGTCCGACGCCGAGATCGAACAAGTGCCGGATGATGCACCTTCCGCGCATGCCAGTGCCGACTCAAAAATGGAGATCAAACGAATGGCCGCCGCAATCAGCGCGTTACCGGTCTCGTTGCGGGAAGTTCTGTTGCTCCGCACAGTCGAAGGGCTGAATCAGTCGGAAGCGGCAACTGCGCTCTCGATAAGTGGCAAGGCGGTCGAGACGCGCCTTTACCGTGCGCGGTCGCGCCTTGCGGAAATCTTGGCCGAGGAATGAGGGGTGCGCCCCGCTCGCGCGTAAGGAGAGAGAGATACCGCGCTCGAGCGCCTTTGCGGACCCGGAGTGCTGCACGTTGAACAAGGAGATACTATGCCCCCGGTATTGACCCGCCGCGACCTTTTCCGCGGTGCCGCATTGACCGGCGGTGGTCTGGCATTGTCGGCCTGGATGCCGGCATGGGCTCAGCCCGTTTCGGCCGGGATCGTGAAGCCGCTCCCGATCGTCACCGGGAACGACATCACGCTCAAAATCGCCCATCAGATGATGATGATCGATGGCCGGGCAAGCCATGCCATTGGCATCAACGGCACGGTGCCGGCACCCCTCATCCGGCTGCGCCAGGGCCAGACGGCGCGCCTGTCGGTGATCAACGATCTCGACGAAGACAGCTCGATCCACTGGCATGGCTTACTCGTACCATTCCAGTTTGATGGCGTGCCCGGGATCAGCTTCCCCGGCATCAAACCAAAGTCGACCTTCGTCTACGAGTTCCCGATCGTTCAGGCGGGCACATATTGGTATCATAGCCATTCGGGGCTGCAGGAGCAGATGGGCCATTATGGGCCGATCGTCATCGATCCGGAAGGCGAGGACCCGATCCGCTCGGATCGCGAGCATGTCGTCGTGCTGTCCGACCATAGCCAGATGCACCCCCACGCGATTTTCCGGAAGCTCAAGCAGGTCGGCGGGGGCTATTTCAACTATCAGCGCCAAACGCTGGCCGGTCTCCTGGCCAAGAAAGACCAACCACTCAAGGAACGTCTCGACTGGGGCAATATGCGTATGGACCCGACCGACGTTTCCGATGTCACGGGTTCGACCTATACATATCTCGTGAACGGGCATGGCCCGCAGGACAATTGGACTGCGCTCTTCCGGCCCGGCGAGCGGGTCCGGCTGCGTTTCGTCAACGCCTCTGCGATGACGACATTCAATGTCAGGATTCCCGGCCTCAAACTTACGGTCGTTCAGGCCGACGGGCTCAACGTCAGGCCTGTCGAGGTTGACGAGTTCCAGATCGCGGTGGCCGAGACTTACGACGTCATCGTCACACCGACTGATGATCGCGCCTATACGCTGGTCGGCGAATCCGTCGATCGGTCGGGCATGGCCCGCGCAACCTTGGCTCCGCGCGAAGGCATGGCAGCTGAAGTGCCTGCGCTACGCAAACGTCCCCTCGCTAATATGAAAGACATGGGCATGGGGGACATGGATATGGGTGGCATGCAAGGCATGGACCACTCAGCGATGGGACATGACATGTCGGCAAGCGGGGCCGCCGCGGGCGGTATGGCTGGAATGAACATGGAATCCGGCGCCTCGATGCCCGCAATGGACAAGCCGGCCGATGGTTCGATGGCGAACATGCCTGGAATGGGTGCGCCTGCCGGCGACGCGATGGGCGGCATGGCGATGGGTGGAATGGGCGGCATGAATATGCGCGACGCGAGCAAAGCCCCGCAGGTCAAGATGGGGCCTGGCGTGCAGACGATCTCTCCTATGCCGATGGATCGCACGGGAGAGCCCGGACAGGGCCTTGACGATGTCGGGCACCGTGTTCTGGTCTATCGCGATCTCATGGCGGTCGACCGCAATCCCGACGTGCGGGCACCCGACCGCGCAATGGAGATTCATCTGACCGGAAACATGGAACGCTATATGTGGTCGTTCGACGGCGTGAAGCTGAGCGACAAGCGGGAGCCGATTCCGTTTCTCGAAAATGAACGGGTGCGTGTCACGCTGGTGAACGACACGATGATGTCGCACCCGATCCATCTTCACGGACATTTTTTCGAGCTGGTCACGGGCCATGGCGAATATTCGCCGCGCAAGCACACGGTGAACGTCGCGCCGGGCGGCAAGGTGAGCTTCGATCTCACCGCCAACGCCGTCGGAGATTGGGCGTTCCACTGCCATATGCTCTACCACATGCACGCCGGGATGATGCGCGTAGTCTCTGTCCGTCCCCGGGGAGAAACCGCATGAAGTCGCTTCTTCTCCTGATCAGCGCTGCGCCGCTCGCTTTCGCAGTACCGGCGAGCGCGCAATCCATGCAGAATATGCCGGGCATGAACATGCCTGCAGCCAAGGCGCCCGCGAAGAAGAGGCCTGCAGCAAAGCCCGCTACGCCCGCCAAGCGCAAAACGTCGGCCAAGCCGGCTACCAGACCAACACCCGCCAGGCGCGCGACACCGGCGGCGAAACCCAATGCCGCCGCCCACGACATGTCGGTAATGGGCACCATGCCCGGAATGGATATGTCGGGAACGGCGGGAAGCAAGGCATCTCCGAAGGCCGATCCCCACGCCGGACATGACATGTCGAGCGTGCCTGGCATGACAATGCCGGACACGGCGGGTGGCGCTATGAAACACGATATGCCCGGCATGAATATGCCTGCTGCTGGAAGTGGTCAGCCGATGGAGCATGACATGTCGTCGATGCCCGGGATGGCGATGGATGGGCAGATGGCGGGGCATGGGGCAGGGGGCACGAGCCTTGTACCGGGCAACGCGCCGGCACCATTGCCGCCGAGCGATCACTATGCGGATCGGATTTACCAGAACGGCGCGATGGCCGATTCCCGCGCTATGTTGCACAACGAACATGGCGGCAGCACATCCTCGATGATCCTGTTCAACCTGGCCGAATATCAGGTCCGAAATGGTCGCGATGGCTATCGCTGGGACGGCGAAGCGTGGTTCGGCAAGGATCTCGATCGGCTTGTCGTCAAGACCGAGGGCGAGGGGGCTTTTCGAGAAGGCGTCGATAGCGCCGAAGTTCAGGCGCTCTACAGTCGCGCACTCGATCCCTACTGGAATGTGCAGGCGGGTGTCCGCTACGACTTCAAGCCCAATCCCTCCCGCACCTACGCAACGATCGGCATTGAGGGCGTCGCGCCTTACTGGTTCGAAACGGAAGCTGCCGTGTTTCTGTCGAACAAGGGCGAGGTGCTGGGACGGGTCGAGGGCTATTACGATCAGCGCCTCACGCAGCGTTTGATCCTTCAGCCCCGCGTCGAATTGAATCTTTCGGCCCAGGATGTGCCCGAAACCCGGATCGGGTCGGGCCTCTCCAACGCGGAGCTGGGCCTGCGCCTGCGCTATGAGATTCGACGTGAGTTTGCGCCCTATATCGGCGTGTCCTACGATCGAAAATTCGGGCAGACTGCGGATTATGCCCGCGCCGATGGAAAAGGCGTCAAGGCGACCAGTTTCGTCATTGGCGTGCGGACCTGGTTCTGAGGAGCAACCGGCTTCGGCTCCACGTCGGGGCTAGCCGCGTCCACCGCTGGCTGGCTCTGATCATCGGTGTCCAGCTCTTGCTATGGTTTGCCAGCGGCCTGATCATGAGCGTGCTGCCGATCGACCGGGTTCGCGGTGAACGTCTCGTGGAGCGGGTATCGCCAGCGACGCTTGATCAAGCTCGTCCCCGTGCACCGCTGGATCTCGTGTTGCGCGAGGCGAACAAACCCGCGCGAGAGGTCCGATATCGTCTGCTGCTGGGACGCGAAGTCGCCGAGGTCGAGCTGGCCGATGGTGCGGTGGTGCTCCAGGATGCCGAGACTGGAAAGCGCATCCCTCCTCTAAATGCTGCAATGGCGCGAGCAGTCGCGGTCCAAGCCTATCGCGGCGTGGCGCCGACGCCGAACGTACGCGCCATTTTGACCGCCAGCACCGAATATAAGGCGACGCTGCCGGCATGGCGGGTCGATTTCCCGGACCGCGACGCGACCCGTATCTATGTTGCGCAAAACAGCGGTCGAATCGTCGCCGTCAGGAACGGCACCTGGCGTCTCTACGACTTTTTTTGGGGCCTCCACATCATGGACTGGAAGAACCATGAGGATTTCAACACACCTTGGCTGATTGGATTCGCCGCTGGGGGGCTTGCGCTGGCGATCGCTGGTTCTGCCCTTTTGTATTTTCGCTGGCCGCGAAAGCGGCGCCGCAAGAACTGAACGAACATGGGGAATTCTTGGGCGGGGGCCAAAGGAGACGACCGATGATGAAGAATGCTTATGCGAGCCTCGCGCTGCAGACGCTGGTCGGCGGCATCATCATGTATTTGGTGATGTTCGTCATGATCGACAGCTTGGGGAGCTTCTACAATAATCTCAATATGGTCTACATGACGCTGATGATGGTCGCGCCGATGGTGGTGCTGATGATCCTCGCAATGGGTCATATGTTCCCATCAAAGGTGGCCAATGCTGCTCTTCTGGTCGGCTCGGTTGTGATATTTGCTGGATCGTTCGCCCTGATCCGTACGCAAACGACGATCGGTGACACGGCATTCCTGCGTTCGATGATCCCGCACCATTCGGGGGCGATCCTCATGTGTCGCGAGGCGACCTTGAAGGACCCCGAAATCGTCCGGCTGTGCGGTGGCATCGAGGAATCCCAACGGCGCGAGATTGATGAGATGAAGGCTATTCTCGCCCGCAAGTAGGTTTCGCCATCCCATTCTCGAAAATTAGCGCAGGCTTGCGAGGGTATTGGCGCGCTCGCGCGTATTAACAATGCGGGGCGATGAGGAGAGAATTGTGAAGAAAATAATCGCCGTCATGATCGTCGGATTGTTGACCACACCCGCGATCGCGCAAATGCAGGGCATGGACCATTCGAAGATGGACATGGGCCAGATGACGAACCCTACGCCGGCCAACCCGTATCCGCTGGCCGAGATGGAGATGCATCAGAAGATGATGTCCGCCATGGGCGGCGACGCGACGGAAACCTGGGTTCGCAAGATGATCGAGCATCATCGCGGCGCGATCGCGATGTCACGCATCGTCTTGCGCGACACAAAGGACGCGCAGGTTCGAACGATGGCGACCAAGGCGATTACCGAGCAGACTCGGGAAGTGGGCGAGCTGCAGGGCTGGCTAAGGGCTCACCACAAGCGTGCGCAGTAGAGACTTTCCCCCGCCCAAGGGCGGGGGATAACTGAAGGTGTATATGCCACTGAAACTCGTTCTTGCTGCGTTCGCCGCGTCTGTCTCGGTCGCCAGTGCCGCGGCTGTACCTATCACAGTCCATCGCGATCCAGGATGTGGTTGCTGCGAGAAATGGGCCGCCCAGGTCCGCCAGCAATTCGGCCGGCGCGTGGCCATAATCGATGATCAGCAGCGATCTGCCTTTCAGCGCACGCACGGCGTGCCCGCTCGGCTGTCATCATGTCATACAGCGATCGTCGACGGCATGGTTTTCGAGGGACACGTCCCTATCGCGGACATGAAGCGCGTTCTCGCGCAGCGTCCTCGTGGTGTGAGCGGTCTTGCCGTAACGGGCATGCCTCTCGGATCACCAGGCATGGAGGCCCCCGGGCAGCCGGTTCAGCCGTTCAATGTCTTAGCCTTTGGTGCAGGAAGCAAAACTATCTACGCGCGGCACGGCGAATGAGCATGGCGTTGCTCTTGGATCAAGATTGGCGTAGTTGATTACAGCTGTGAAACGTGCGCTTCCCCTCTTTCTCCTGCTCGGAGCCCTGCTCGGTCTGCTCGGCCAGGAAGCCGCCTTTGCGTCAGCACCGCCTGTAGTGTCCGTATCGATGGCGATGACCGGGACGGCCGATTCCGGCATGTCCGAAGACTGCATGAAGATGATGATGCAGCAACAGCAGCCCGCGCAGAAACCCTGCAAGGGCATGACGCTCGCCTGCATCGCCGCGATGGGCTGTGTCATTCCCATGGCGGTTCGCAATGACGCACCGACGCTTGCGGTGCGCGCGGCCGATCCGACCCTGGCCTTCTGGTCGACCACCACTGTCCTGCGCGGCGGTGACGTTGCTCCCGAACCGGAACCGCCGACTCTCCTTGGCTGATCGAACTCGGCCGTAAGGCTGGAAGGGTCGTTGCGCCTGTCGCGGATCGAACCTCCTGTCCAACCTGCGGCTACCCCGATGATTTGCCAAAGGATGATAGTTATGAAGAACCGTGTTTTCTATGCGCTGCTGGGCGTAGCCCTTGCCGCACCCGTCGCCGCATTCGCCGGCCAACCGGACCACAGCCAACAGTCCGGCCATTATGAGTGGAAGTCGGTCCCGCAATATGGACCGCGTGCGCCGCTCCAGGGACAGCGGCGCGTCTGGGTGCCTGATACCACGCAAGTGGCGGCGTGCGACTGCGACATGATGAAGATGAGCAGCGCCGACGCTGCTGATTGCATGAAGCAGATGCACAGCATGGCATCGCCTTCGTCGGCCCCGTCGGTCGGTTAGGCAAAAGTTCTGGCCGCTTCAGGTCGCATAGACGGCTAGGCCAGCAGTGGCGGCAGAATGCCCCCCATTCCGCCGCCACTGATATGCCTGTCATAGTGTGCGCGGCCGATCCGGTCCTCCGATCAGGAGTTTTCCATGCGATTGTTTGTTTGTGCGCCGCTGCTCGCGGCGATCCCCGGGATTGCGTTCGCCGGTCCGCTGACCTTCGATGCGGCGCTTCGCCAGGCTAAGCACGATGCTCCCTCCATTCGAGCGAAGACACTTGGCACTGATGCCGCGCGTTCGGCGCGTGGGGCCGCGGGAACGCTGCCCGATCCCACCCTCGCAGTGGGCGTAGACAGCTTCCCGATATCAGGACCGCTCGCGTTCGAGCCGCAGCGGGACAATTTTACCATGGCGCGGGTGGGCGTGTCTCAGGACATTCCTAACCTCGCCAAGCGCCATGCCCAGCAGGCGCGCGCCGATAGCGACATCAGGGCGGCGGAGGCTGATACGGCGGTCGAGGCGCGCACCGTCGAGGTAGGTACGGCGTTGGCGTGGATCAATCTGGCCTATGCCGAGCGCAGGCTTGCCGCTCTTGAAGACGTGCTGTCCCGGCTCGAGCGCGTCGTAGGGACCACGACCGGCGCTGTCGCTTCGGGCAGCGTACGGCCGGCGCAGACGCTTGCCGGTCAGCAGGCCATCGCCACGATGCAGGATCGCCGGAGCGAACTGGTCTCGAACGTCGCGCGTGCCCGCGCTACACTTACCCGTTGGACCGGCGATCCCGCGCCGGAGATTGCCGGTCCAATTCCCGAATTTCCGGTCGATGGGACCGAACTTCGTGCTGGCCTCGATCGCCATCCCACCATCCAGATGATCGATGCCCAAGCTGGGCAAGCCGATGCCGATGTAAGGGTGGCGGATGCCGGTCGGCGTTCTGACTTCGGCGTGAATGTCGCCTATCAGCGCCGCGATCCCCGTTTCGGCGATTATGTCTCTGCTGGCGTGACGGTCAGCCTGCCGTTCTTCACCCGCAATCGTCAGAACGCCGGAATCGCCGCTGCCCAGGCCAATGCCGGGCGCGTTCTGGCCGAACGCGGAGCGGCGCGCCGCGCTCTTGCTGCCGACCTCGATGCCGATATCGCCGACCATGTCATGCACCACGAACAATGGATGCGCGCGCAAGGAACGCTGCAGCCGCTGGCCGAGCAGCGCGTGAAACTGGAGACCGCCAGCTACGGTGCTGGACGTGCCAGTCTTGTCGATGTCGCCGACGCTTATGCCGCGCTGGCCGACGCAACCCTCACTGTCCTCGACCGCGAGGCGCTGGTCGCCGCTGACGGCGCGCGATTGACTCTCACATACCGGCCCAGTCGGCCCGAAGCTGCGATTTTGGTCATCTTGGAGAACACGTCGGGAACGGGCTGGTTGTTGTTGACGATCGCCCATGCGAGGAACGACGTTCCGCTCCGATAAGGGAGCGGCGTTATGAGCCTTGGCGTTTCGAGTGGGGATCTGATCGGCTCCTGGAGCCTGAGTTTTTCGGACATCGCGTTCGTGACCGGCAAAGCGGAGACGGCACGACTGGGATTGGCGGTTCAGCTTAGATTTTTCGCCGGGCATGGCTTCTTTGTGCCGGATCATGCGTCGATACCCTCCGACGGTGTCTTGTATCTGGCGGAGCAACTTGGTCTCGATGCCAAATCCGTGAACCACTATGATTTTTCCGGGCGCACCGCCCGCCGGCATTGCGCGGAGATTTTGCGGCATCTCGGGTTCCGCCGTATGACGCAGACGGATCGCAGGGCGTTGTCGAGGTGGATTTCCGACGATCTTTGTGCGGGCGGGCAGCCGATCAATGCCATGCTCGAGCATGTTTTCCTGTGGTGCCGCGACCGCCGTATCTATGGGCCGTCGCGCAAGGAGCTGGAACGCCTCGTCCGTTCGCAACGACACCTCTATCTGGAGGCCCTGTTGGCCCGAGTCCGCGATCGGCTTGCGCCGGATGCGGTCGCCTTGCTGGAAGCCTCGCTCGCCGATCCCGATGGCCCGACCGGCTTCAACACGATGAAGGGGGATGCAGGTCAGGCGACGCTCGAAAACATTCTTGGCGTGACCGCCAAACTCGCCTTTATCCAACGGCTTGCTCTTCCCCGAGATTTCCTATCGGTCACGGGCAAGGCATGGGTCGATCAGATCGTTCGCCGGGTTGCCGGCGAGAAAGCCTCGGAGATGCGCCGGCATGTACCGGCGCGCCAGCTCGGGCTCTATGCCGTTTATCTGATGGCGCGGGAAGCTCAGCTTACGGATGCGATGGTCGACCTGCTGATCGAGACGGTCCATAAGATCGGATCGCGCTCGAAACGCAAGGTGGTGGGCGATATCGCGAAAGACATCGAGCGGGTCTATGGCAAGGAGCGACTCCTGGTCGAGATTGCCAGCGCTTCGATCGACGATCCATCCGGGCGCATCTGCGATGTCATTTTCCCAATCGCCGGCAAGGACAAACTGGCGGCGATCATCAAGGAAAGCCAGGCAAAGGGCGCCTTGGATCGGCGGATCTACAAGGTGATGCGGAGGTCATGGGCCAATCATTATCGCCGTATGCTGCCAAGCCTGCTTTCGGCACTGGAGTTCCGGTCGAACAACGCCGTGTGGCGTCCGGTGCTGGCGGCCCTGGACTGGATCAGAAGCAAAGTGGATGATGGATGCCGCTACGTGCCGCCGCACGCAGTGCCGGTCGACGAGGTCATTCCGGCGAGATGGCGCAGTTCCGTCATTGATGAAGAGGGGCGCGTAAACCGGATCAGTTATGAGCTTTGTGTCCTCGCGCAACTGCGCGATCGCATCCGTTCTAAGGAAATCTGGGTTGTCGGGGCGGACCGATACCGCAATCCCGATGACGATCTTCCCAAGGACTTCGATGCGCGGCGAGAAGCATATTACACAGGATTGAACCTGACGGCGGATGCGCGTGCATTTTCAAGCGCCATCCGGGAAGAGCTTGCTCAGGAACTGTTGCTCCTCAATGCCAATATTCCCCGGAACGACAAGGTTCGGCTGCTGTGGCGCGGCGAGAACCGTATATCTCTCACCCCGTTCAAACCCTTGCCCGAACCCAGGGGTCTCGCCTCGATCAAGACCGAGATCGGCCAACGCTGGCCGATGACCGGGCTGCTCGACGTACTGAAGGAGGCTGCCCTTGATACGGGACTTCTCGAAGCGTTCGAAACATCGGCCTCGCGTGTTGCACTGCCGAAAACCGCGCTGGATCAACGTCTCCTGCTATGCCTCTACGGCCTGGGAACGAATGCCGGGCTCAAGCGGATCGCCGGCGCCACCCCCGATGTCAGCTATGAAGAGCTGCTGCATGTCCATCGCCGCTTCGTTCATGCCGCGGCGCTCAAGGAGGCGTGTGCCAGGGTTGCGAATGCGACCCTGGCAATCCGCAATGCTGCAGTCTGGGGGGACGCCGGCACGGCCTGTGCGTCAGATTCCACAAAGTTCGGAGCCTGGGATCGCAACCTGATGACGGAATGGCATGCGCGTTATGGTGGACGGGGCGTCATGATCTACTGGCATGTCGAACGACGCGCGACATGCGTCTATTCCCAGCTCAAGCGCTGCTCTTCCTCCGAGGTCGCCTCCATGATCGAGGGCGTGCTGCGCCATTGCACCGACATGGAAATCCAGCGACAATATGTTGATAGTCATGGCCAAAGCGCGGTTGGCTTTGCATTTTGCCGGCTTCTCGGATTTGAGCTTGCACCCCGCCTGAAAGCGATCGCTCGCCAGAAGCTGGCTCTTCCCGATGTCGGCATGCGAACGCGGCTTCCCCACTTGCAGCCGATCCTCTCCAGTCCGATCAACTGGGATGAGATCGAGCAGCAATATGACGAGATGGTCAAATATGCAGCCGCGATGCAGACAAAAACCGCCGACCCGGAGGCGATCCTGCGCCGGTTTAGCCGCTCCGAGGTGATGCACCCGACCTACAAGGCGTTGAGTGAGCTGGGCCGCGCGGTCAAGACGATCTTCCTGTGCCGGTATCTGCGCGAGGAGTCCTTCCGCCGCGAAATTCATGAAGGCCTGAATGTCGTTGAAAACTGGAACAGTGCCAATGGGTTCGTTTTCTTCGGCAAGGGCGGCGAGATCGCCACTAACCGCATCGATGAGCAGCAGCTCTCGGTCCTGGCGCTACATTTGCTGCAAGCGTCGCTTGTCTATGTGAACACCCGAATGCTTCAGAGCGTGCTGGTGGAACCGAAATGGACGGGCCGGATGACGCCGGATGATTATCGCGGCCTCACACCGCTGATTTACAGCCACGTCAATCCTTATGGCCGCTTCGACCTCGATCTGAATAGCCGGATCGATTTTGGGCGGCTTGCTGCCTGACCGGGGCCTTTCCGCTCGCACCATTTGGGTGCACCCGAACGTGACGATCGGAAGTGACATATACGACATGTCACAAAAGGGTGGTTCCGTCACCAATGTTACTGTACGAGGGCAAAGCCACCCTAATGTGACGGATTTGCCCATGACCCGCGTCGGCTACGCCCGCGTCAGCACCATCGACCAGGATCTCGACATCCAGGTTGCCCGGTTGAAGGCAGCGGGCTGTGAAATCCTCCGCTCCGAAACAGGCTCGGGCGCATCGCGCACTGGACGCACGGAGCTTGAGACGATCATGCAGTTCCTGCGCGCCGATGACGAACTCGTCGTCCTGCGTCTCGATCGGCTCGGTCGCTCCACACGCGATGTTCTCAATCTGGTTCATGAACTCGACCAGAAGGGAGCCTCATTGCGGGTGCTTGAGCCGGAGGTGACGACGGCCGGAAGCATGGGGCGGATGGTGATCACCATTCTGGGCATGGTCGCGGACATGGAACTGACGTTCATCAAGGACCGGCAGCGCGCCGGGATCGAGGCGGCGCGCGCCGAAGGCGTCTACAAAGGCCGGAAGAAAAACATCGATGACGATGAAATCCGACGCCGGATCACCGCCGGCGCGAGCAAGGCCAGCGTCGCGCGCGACCTCAAGATCTCAAGAATGACCGTCTATCGGGCGCTTGACGTCATTCCTTCAAGGATCGGGCTGCCGGAAAAGCCGCCTTCTGTCACCATCGCCCTGCATCTGACCATCGAGAACTTCAACAAGCATGGTCGTGGCAGAAAGCCCGCTCGCGAGCGCATTGAGGCGATGCTGGAGCGGGATTACCAGATGCAAAAGACCGGGAACTGCGATTACACGCTGACCGTCGCCTATGATCAGGGTGCCGATGGCGTCAGCCTCGATGATGAGATCGCATCTCTCCAGACAGAGATGTTCAACATCGCAGAGAGCTACAGGTGCTCGATCGAGACCGATGTTTACGAGATTGGAGGACAAGAGCGAGCCTGGTAGATCGCCATGTTCAATCTTTGTTCTTCAACATGGCCAAAATCGCAGCTTCGGGCCGACTGGGCCTGTTACCCAGCGCGATGACGTTCTCTCGGCGCAGGATATATTCCGAGCGGGCGAGTTCGAGCACCAGCATCTTGTTGAGGCTGGGGATGGCGGTGAAGTCGAAGGTGTCGAGACTCTTCACCGCCGGGAAGCGGGCGGCGCGGATCCGCCGCTCGACCGTGCGCCGCTCCCGGTCGATGAGCTCAAGCTCGATGAGACGCAGCAGGTAGCGCGGGTGGTCGATACCGTCGCGGGCGCATTCGCGCGCGACCTTCTCATATTCGCGCAGCACGGTCGGCAGCTTGAGCTGCTTGAGGTGGTGGGCGAGCAGCACCTGGGGTGTCCCGCCGGTCGTGCCGGTCGGCATCTTGTCGCTTGTCATGCCGCCAGCACTCCATAGTCCGCCGCCCGGGTCGTCTTCACGTCCGTCCGGGGCAGGTGCGGATAGGCGGCCAGATCGAGACGGGGCGGTCGCCGTTCGATACGCGCCAGCGCGATGAGCTTCACCGCGTCGAAGCCGATGGCGCCGAGCTGCACGGCCTGTGTCACCGCGTCGGTGACGACGGCGAGCGGCAGGGCTTCGAGCAGCCGCAGCACCTGGATGAACTCCCGCTTCCCCTTGTTGCCCATACGGGCTTCCAAAAGGTGGCGCAGATGCTGGAAGATCTCGGGCAGATCCCAGCCCTGCAAGGCGGCCGCCTGGTCGAGCGCGCCGGGCTTCTGCTCGATGAGCGCGAGATAGTGCAGCGGGTTGGCGACGAAGGCGCCCTCGCCATAGCTGCGCGGATGGCGGGCGATCTCCTCGCCGGCGATGCTGATGACGACCTCGTCGACGAACCCCTTCACCAGGACGTCGCGGAAGCCGTAGGCGGTCGGCACCGAATAGTCGTTGGTCCGGTAGCGCACCAGCGCGGTCGACGACACGCGCGCCGACCGCTTCTCGCACGGCTCCAGCGGCACCGCCGGCAAGGCCCGGAAGACCTGCCGGTCGGCGGCAAGCCGCTCGGCGATGGTGTCGGCATGGCGTCCGGCATGCCCGTTCTGTCGGGCCAGGCAGTCCTTCGCCAGGCGCTCGTTCAACTCGTCGAAGCTGGCCGCCACGGGAATGGGCACCATGAACATCGCGCGGGCGTGCTTTACCAGCGCCTCGACCTTCCCCTTGTCGTTGCCCTTGCCGGGCCGGCCAAACCGGTCGGCAAACAGGTAGTGGCTGACCAGCTCGGTGAAGGCCCGCGTGCGCTCGCGCTTGCCGTCGCCGCAGATCCTCGCCACCGCAATCTTCAGATTGTCGTAGAGAATGGACAGCGGCACGCCGCCGAAGAAGGCGAAGGCCGAAACATGGCCGTCCAGGAACGCCTCGGTCGTCTCGCGCGGATAGGCCTTCACGAAACACGCATCGGAATGCGGTAGGTCCATGCAGAAATAATGAACCTTCTGCCGCACGCCGCCGATCTCGGCCCACGCCTCGCCGAAGTCGACCTGGGCATGGCCCGGCGGGTGCGCCAGCGGCACGAACGTCTCCCGGCTGCGGGCCCGACTTAGCCGCACATAGTCCTTCACCACCGTGTAGCCGCCGCCATAGCCATGCTCGTCGCGCAGCCGCTCGAAGATCCGTTTGGCGGTGTGCTGCTGCCTGGCCGGCGACAGGCGGTCCTCGCGCAGCATGGCGTCGATGACCGGCAACAGCGGCCCCAGCTTCGGCTTCTCCGGCGGCTTCGCGCGCCGGTAGCCTGGTGGCAGCGAGAACGCGCACATCTTCGCCACCGTGTCCCGGCTCAGACCGAACACCTTCGCCGCTTCCCGGCGACTATGACCTTCCACGAACACGAAACGCCGAACGACCGCGTAGCTCTCCAAGGCAAACATCCTCGCCGCCCCAAATGGAGCAGCTTACCACTGGCAGGATTTCTCTCCGCCGCACCGGCACCTATGCCGGCGCTCCCGTGGCCGGGTTTGTCACCGCCCTACACACGCGTGCGCGTCCCCGCCAGGGAAATCCGCCCGGCTCGTGCCGCTGTCAGGCACCATAAGGGTGTCGTGAACGAACGACGCGTCACCCACGACATAGGTGATCGAGGCGAGCGTGTGGCCGGGCGACAGCATGACGTGCGCGTCGAGCGAGCCGATCCTGAACTGCTCGCCATCGGCGAACAGGCGATCCCACTGGCTGCCATCGACGGGCAGGTCGGGCAGGCAGTAGATGTCCTGCCAAAGCTTCTGCACCTCTATGACCTTGGCGCCGATCGCGGTTTTGCCACCTGTCTTTTCAGCAAGGTACGGAGCAGCGGAGAAGTGATCGGCGTGGGAATGGGTATCGAGTACCCATTCTACTGTAAGACGCTTCGCGCGCACATATTCGAGGATCATATCGGCATTGTCGGTTGCGGTCGCACCGGCGCGCGGATCGAAATCGAGGACCGGGTCGATAATCGCGGCGACCTTCGTGGCCTCGTCAACTACGACATACTGGAAGCTGCCGGTGCGCTCGTCATGGAGTGACGCGATCGTCATGCCCTTGTGATTATACTCGATCATGTTTCGTATCCTCTCGCATCGTCAGCTTTCTTCCCGCGCACGCGCGAACAGCCGTTTGAAATCGCCGGTGTCGATCGCGCCCATCACCAACAGGCGACCGGCAAGATAACCCGGGGTGCCGGCTAGCCCGATCGAATAGGCTTCCTGACCGTTCGCCCGCAGGCGGGCTGCGACAGCGTCAGCATGGGCCGCAAGCCAAGTCGTCGCGCGCAGCCAGTCGCCGCCAGCGCGCATCACGACGTCCCGCAGCATTGCGTCGTCGATCGTGCGGCTGTCCGTCATCAACGCACGGTGGACGACTGGGTAAATCCCTTGCTCGGCGCACGCGAGCGCCACGCTTGCGGCACGTTCGGATGGTGGACCGAAGATCGGCCAGTCCTTGTAGATGACCCGCACCTTGCCGTCGCGCTGCACAGCCTCTTCCAGCGCGGGAAACCCGTGACGGCAAGCCGGACAACGATAGTCGCTGAACACGGCAAGCCGGAGCGTAGCGTCGGCAGGCCCGTCCTCAGGCGAGCCATTGCCGGCCAGGATCAGGTCAGCGGTCGGCCCGACGTCGCGCCCGATCGGGGCGGTACGCCACAGAACCTGCCCGACTGCCCAACCACCCACGACCACCGCGCCTAAGCCGGCAAGCTGTCTCCGATTGAGCGGCCCGGGCATGGTCAGCGCGCCGCAGGTTTTTTGCGCGCTTCCGCGACGAGACGATGCAACGTCGGGAGATCGACAGCACCGGCGACGACCTGCGAGCCGACGATCAACGCCGGCGTTCCGTTGAAACCGATCGCTTGGGCGATGCTATCGGTGCGCGTGAGCAGTGCGTCGATTTCGGCGCCACGCGTCTTCAAATCGCGTTGCAGACGGGGCCAGTCGACCCTGGCTTTGGCAGCCGCTGCCTTGACGCCCGCGCTGTCGAGCCGCGCCGGCGAGGTCATGAGGGCCTCGTGAAAGGCGGCATGCCTGCCCTGCCATTGGCTCGCGACGGCCGCGCGTGACGCCTCACGCGAGGCAGGTCCGAAGATCGGCCAGTCCCGGTACACGACCCGTACTTTCGGGTCGGAGTGAAGCAGGGCGTTCAGCACCGGCTCCATGCGACGACAATAGGGGCAGTTGTAGTCAAAGAACTCGACCACCGTGACATCATAGGTCTTGCCCGCGCGCTTGGGAGCCGCGGGATCATCGACGACGGACTTGCGCGACAGATCGGGCTGCTGGGCCATGAGAGGCGTGATCGGTGCGGCGAAGGCAAGCGCAGCCAGGAGGCCCCGCGACAACAGGTTGCGACGGTTCATCGGTGTTTCCTTGCTAATTCGATTCCATCGGCGAGGGCAGCGCGTGACAATTCGCCGAGCTGGAGCTGCACGATCGTGCCGTCGCCTGCGACGAAAGCCGTTGCGGGATATCCCACCACCTTCAGGGCTTGGGAAAGCCCGCGATCGGGGTCGAGCGCGACATGCCGCGCACCGACACCTTCACGGTCGAGAAAGCCGCTGACGATCGCTTGTGCCTCGCCCTGATCGGCAAGAAGGATCGGGACCTCGCCAGGGCGCGATGCAACCGCATCGAGCATCGGCAGCTCACGCCGGCACGGGCCGCACCATGTCGCCCACAGGTTGACCACGAACGGCCTGCCACGGAGGCGATCAAGCGGAAGCGGAGCGCCGGACGGGGTCGTCAGGTTGAAATGATAGGGGAACGGGCCGTAGGTCACGGGAGGCATCAGGGCCTGAAGCGAGAACCAGAGGCCACCCGCAACAGCCAACGCTCCCCAGCCTGCCGCCAGCGCGCTTGAGCGGCCAAGCCGGGTGGCCAGCGTCGCCGCAGCGCCGAGAAGCCCTGCGACGGGGGAAAAGCCGCCCTTCCACACGGCAAGGATGGACAGCGGAGCGTCGGCGTAGCTCGACCAATGCGCTGCGACGTAACCGGTCCGCGCCGCGACCATTCCAGCGACGATGGCGCTGGTTGCGGCTGCCGATACGCGAGGGAAGCGGAACCGACCGGCCAGCGTCGTGAGGCCAAGGAACACGACGATGCATAGCACAGCAAGCCCGCGATCGACGACCAGCATCAGCGGCCCGATGGCAATCGCACCCCCCATCAGAGAAACGCGGCCGTGCTCTTCCAAATCATATAGGCCGCCACCACGAAGATCAGGACGGCGAAGACCGTGGTGAGCGTGCCGCCGGTGCCGAGGCGCTTCGCGATCCGCGTGCCGATCAGGCCACCGACAACCCCACCGGCGATGAACACGAAAGCGAGCGGCCAGTCCACCAGACCGGAAAACGCGTAATTGGCGGCCGTCGTCAGCCCGAACGCGGTGACGGCGACCAATGACGTGCCGACAGCGTTCAAAATCGGCATGCCCGTCGACCCGATCAGGCCGGGGACGATCAGAAAGCCCCCGCCGATGCCGAAGAAGCCCGAGAACAGACCGGTGCCGAGGCCATAGCCCAGCACCTTCGGTGCCTTTTCCCGGTTGCACTCCGCTCCCGGGCTACCCGTGTCACCCCGCCCGCGCAGCATCAGGACGCCGACGACGACCATGACCAGCGCGAACAGGAATAGGAGCTTGCCGCCGTCGACGGCCTTGCCCGCAGTGGAGCCGAACAGGGCACCGATGACGCCGGCGGTCGCATACATGCCGCCACAGCGCCATTTAACGGTGTGCGCCCTTGCATGACCGATCAGCCCGGTTGCAGCGTTAGCGGCGACCGCGAACGCGCTCGTGCCGATGGCGAGGTGGGCGTTGGGCACGCGCACCAGATAGACCATGAGCGGGACAGCGAGGATCGAGCCTCCCCCGCCGACCAGACCGAGGGTGAAGCCCACCAGGCTGCCCGACAGCGCGCCCAGCAGATACTGGATCGGTTCGAGGGTCATGCCGCCTTGCCGATCTCATGCGGAGCCGCCATCCACTCATGGCCTTTCAGCATGCCCTGCCAATAGATCGGGGGCAGCATCCGCACCTTCAGGAACCAGGCCGCGCGCGTCGGGCGCGTGCCGTTCAGCAGCCACGACGGAAAGCTGGGGAGGAGTTTTCCACCATAGCCGAACTCGGCAAGGACGATCTTGCCGCGCTCGACGGTAAGCGGGCACGATCCATAACCGTCATAGTCGGCGACTGGGGCTTTACCATCGAGTGCGGCGAGCGCGTTGACCGCCACCACGGGTGCCTGCTTGCGGGCTGCCGCGGCCGTCTTCGCATTGCTCGTCCCGGCAGCATCGCCCAAGGCAAAGACGTCGTCGTACCGCTTGTGGCGCAGCGTGGCCTCATCGACCTCGACGAAGCCGTTTGCCGCCGCGAGCGGACTTTTGGCGACGACGTCATGCGAAACCTGAGGCGGCACGACGTGGAGCATGTCGAACTCGCGCTCGACCCGCTCGCTGACGCCGTCCCGCTTGTGCTCGAACGTGGCAATACGCCGATCGGCGTCGACCGCGACTAGGTTGGATTCGAGCCTGAGGTCGATCCCGTACTTCCCGACATATTCCATCAGCGCAGGGACGTAGGTCGCAACGCCGAACAGCGCCGGGCCGGCGTTGTGAAACTCGACGTCGATCGCTGGAAGAACACCGTGATCGCGCCAGATGTCGCAGGACAGGTACATCGCCTTTTGAGGAGCGCCGGCGCATTTGATCGGCATCGGCGGTTGCGAGAACAGCGCGCGTCCCCGCTGCAATTCCTGGACAAGCTGGCAGGTGTAAGGTGCCAGATCGTAGCGGTAATTGGACGTGACACCGTTGCGGCCGAGTGCTTCGGGAAGCCCGGCGATCTTTTCCCATGCGAGGCGCAGGCCGGGGGCGACGATCAGGACACGGTAAGCGATCGTATCCCCGTCGCCCAGGGTGATCGCCCGACGCTCGGGGTCGATGGCAATCGCAGGCAGCCGGATCCATTCGACGCCCTTGGGCATCACGTCGGCTTCCGCCTTGCGGGTCTGTTCGGGGGTGAAAACGCCCGCCCCGACCAACGTCCAACCGGGCTGATAATAGTGATCTTGGGCCGGATCGACGACCGCGATCGACACTTGGGCGTTGCGCTTCAGAATGCTGGCGGCCGTTGCGATACCCGCGGCTCCGCCTCCAATGATGACGATGTCGTAGGTCATTTGCCGGCCTTTCCGGAACGGCGGGCGAGCGCCGACTTCAGATCGGCCAGATCGTATCCGGCTGCCTTGGCCTGACCGATGATCGTCGCCGGATCGGCGTGATCCGCCTCCGCCAGCGCCCATAGGGTGGCCGCCCGCGTGCCGCTTCGGCAGAAGCCGAGCGTCGGCCCCGGCAGCGAGGCCAGCGCTTCCTTCATCCGGTCCGCATCGGCATCGGTCGCCTTGCCCGGCACGATCGGGACATGGGCGAACCCAAGGCCATGTTCTTCGGCGATCCGGGCCATTTCGTGCGCGCTCGGCTGCCCTGGCTCCTCGCCATCGGGCCGGCTCGAAATGATCGAGTGGTATCCTGCCTGTGCGGCAGCAGCGACGTCATTTCGGGTAAGTTGGGGAGCAGCCGAGAAGGACGATGTGATCTTCTTGAAGGCCATGTGACGTCTCCTATCCGGTCACGCCGAACGGCGTGGGGTGAGTGCGAAGCAGTGGATGGCTGCGCCGAGCGCCATTGCAGCGATGAAGAGCAGCGCGGGGGCAGGCTGGATCGCGAGTGCGGCGATGGCAGGGCCCGGGCACAGGCCGACAAGGCCCCAGCCTATGCCGAACAGGGCGGCACCGCCGATGAGGCGCGCGTCGATCGGCGACGTGGCGGGCGTATGGAATTGCTCGGCGACGATCGGCGTGGAGCGCCGACGCACGATGAGCCAGGCCAGCGCCATCGGCAGGATCGCTCCGGCCATGACGAAGGCGAGGGTCGGGTCCCAGGCACCGGCGACGTCGAGGAACGCCCGCACCCGCGCAGGATCGATCATGCCGGACACGGCGAGGCCGGCGCCGAACAGCGTGCCGCTCATGAGCGAAAGGAGGCTCTGGCGCATCACGATACCACTCCCGCCAGACGCATGAGGGTCACGGTGGCGATACCGGTCGCCATGAACGTACCCGTCGCAACGATGGACCGCGGCGACAGGCGCGACAGGCCGCAGACGCCGTGACCGCTGGTGCACCCCGCGCCGAGCCGCGTACCGATCCCGACGATCAGCCCGGCGACGGCGATCAGCCCAAGGGATGTCGGGAAGCGGGCTTCCACATCCACATCGGCCGCGGCCAGCGCCGCACCCAGCGGCAGCCCTGCCGTGAAAAGCAGTGCTGTCATCCAGGGAGCGCCCCCTTCGGAGAGGCCGAGGACACGCGCGAACATCCCGCTGACCCCGGCGATCCGACCGTTGCCCAGCAACATGATCGCCGCAGCGACACCGATCATCAGGCCACCGATGAAGCCGGCAAGCGGCATGGCATGGGGAAAAAATTCGGGCATCACAGCGCATCCAGTGGAATCTTGAGGTAGCGGGTGCCGTTGGCTTCCGGCGCCGGCAGATGGCCGCCGCGCATGTTCACCTGCACCGACGGCAGGATGAGCTTGGGCATCGCCAAGGTGGCGTCCCGACTGGTGCGCATCGCGACGAAGTCGTCTTCGTTCACCCCTTCGTGGACATGGACGTTGCCGACGCGCTGCGCGCCCACGGTCGTTTCCCAGACATACCGGTCGCGACCCGCAGCCTTGTAGTCGTGGCACAGGAACAGTCGCGTCTCGTCAGGCAACTGCATCAGCCGGCGGATCGAGCGGAATAGCTGGCGCGCATCACCACCGGGGAAATCCGCGCGTGCGGTGCCGTAATCCGGCATGAAGAGGGTATCGCCGGTGAAGACCGCGTCGCCGATGACATAGGCCATGTCGGCGGGGGTGTGCCCCGGCACATGCAGCGCGATGGCCTCGATGTCGCCGATCGCAAAACGGTCGCCATCGTCGAACAGGCGGTCGAACTCGGAGCCGTCGCGTTCGAAGTCGGTTCCGGCGTTGAAAATCTTGCCGAAGACGTTCTGCACGCGAATGATCTCGCGGCCGATCGCGAGCTGACCACCCAGCACCTTTTGCAGATAGGGCGCCGCAGACAGGTGATCGGCATGGGCATGGGTTTCGAGCAGCCATTCGACCGAGAGGCCGTGCTCCCGCACATATGCGATGACCGCGTCCGCTGATGTCGTCCCGGTGCGGCCTGCCGCGGCGTCGAAGTCCAGGACGCTGTCGACGATCGCCGCCTTCCGCGTGGCAGGGTCCCAGACGACGTAGGTCGCGGTGTTGGTCGGCTCATCGAAGAAGGAATGGACAATCGGCGCTCCTGCCGCCTTCGCACGTTCAATCTGCGCAACTGCCTTGTTTAACGCCGACTCCACGATCGTCTCCATTTATTGATTTCATGGTTTATGTAGTTGTATAATCTGCTTGCGTCAACGGGCTGCCCGTGCCATCTGAAAAGCATGGAAACGATGGATGCAGACGTACCGCGCTCGTTGCGCATCGGGGACGCGGCCCCGAATTTCATTGCCCGCACGACGCAGGGCGAGATGTCGCTCGATCAGTATCGTGGTCGTTGGGTCGTGTTCTTTTCGCACCCGGCTGATTTCACGCCGGTCTGCACCAGCGAGTTCGTGGCCTTGGCGAAGGCCGCACCGCAATTCGAGGAGCTGGATTGCGTCCTGCTCGGGTTGTCGGTCGACAGCCTGTATTCGCACGTCGCCTGGTTGCGCGCGATCAAGGATGTCTTCGGTGTAGAGGTGCCGTTCCCGGTCGTCGAAGACCCGTCGATGGCGGTGGGTTACGCCTACGGCATGCTCGACGAACAGGCCGGCGACGCCTCAGCCGTCCGCGCGACTTATTTCATCGATCCCGAAGGCATTATCCGTGCGCTCAACTGGTATCCGATGAACGTCGGGCGATCCGTCGACGAGATGCTCCGCACAGTCAGGGCATTGCAGCGTTCGGCCGATGGGCAAGCCTATACGCCGGCCGACTGGCAGCCGGGTGATGATGTCCTGCTGCCGCCTGCCTTGCCGGGTAGCGCCGGTGACGACTGGTTTCATCAGTTAAAGGCCGATCGATGACAGCGATCCATCAATCCCGCGCGATCGCCGATGCGGCGGTCGAAAAGCTGCGCGTGTTCGCCCAGCCTCAGCGCCTCATGATCCTGTCCTATCTGCTCGGCGGTGAGCGTCAGGTTGCGGACATAGAGGCTGCTACCGGCGTGACCCAACCGGCCCTCAGCCAGCAGCTTGCCGAGCTGCGCCGCGCCGATCTGGTGAAGACAAGACGTGAAGCCAAGCAGGTTCACTACCGGCTTGCCGATGACGCAGCTGCACTGTGCGTGCGCACGCTGGAAGCGATGTTCGGCGCTGACGATACAGCCGTGGAGGAAGCAGCTCCCGCTCCCCGTCCGGCGCGAGCGCGCGGGGCGTCGGTTGCCGCGCGGCCGCGAAACATGGGCGCGGCCGTGTTTGCGAGGGTCGGATGATCATTCCGGTTGTGGAAGGAAAAATGAGATGCGGCTTCCCGTTATCGCAGTTGCAGGATGCCTTGCCGTCATGAGCAGTGCCGGGTCAGCGGGAGGCACCGCTCAACAGCCCGTGATTGCCGGCTATGGCAAGATCACGCCGGTAGAAGGCGCGGTTGAGCGGCCGGACCGCTCCCTGCGCTATCGGGTACTGTTCAGCGTGACGAAGGCGGCGTCATCCCCCGACAAGGTCAATCCCTCGCTGGAGAAGGTCGCGCGCTTTCTGAATCTGCTCGGCGCGGACAACGTGCGGCCAGCACAGGGAGATGTGGTCGTGATCGTCCACGGCCCGGCGACACCGATTATTGCTGAAAATGGGGCGTATGCGACGAAAACCGGCGCTGCCACGAACCCTAATCTTGCCCTGATAGCGGCGTTGAAACGAGCAGGCGTGTCCGTTCGGGTGTGCAGCCAGGCTCTGGTCGGGAACGGGATTGCCCCTGCTGAGGTCGACAAGGTCGTCGAAGTCGATGTGTCGGCGCTTACGACGATGGCGACGTTGCAGATACGCGGTTGGGCATTGATCCCGGACTGATCGCTTTCACACTGTCCCGAAGCGCGATCGATTCCGAGAACGTCCCCTCGTCTCGTTGGCCGTTCCTTGGTGGGACGAGCGATAAGACCTCGGATACCGATCGGATGTCGACCGCCTGTTTGATGATAGCGGCCGCTGCAGCTCTCATGGGCCTGCTTGGATCGTTTCAATTGTACGATGGGCTCACGGCACGACATGACGTTGCCCTGATGATGTGACGATGCGATAGCTCTCCCCGGGTGTTCGCCGCCATATTCGGAGGTGGGCAGGTTCTTACGCTGGTCGGGCCGCCAGCGTCCGAATTCTCACGTCCGGATACCCTGTTGATGAGCCATGCCCAATCGCACCCCAGTGCGATCCGCCGTTTTCTCGAAGCACAGTCATCAGCCGGACTGGTTCTCATGGCCGCCGCGGTGGTTGCGCTCATCATCGCCAACTCGCCTCTCGGACCGGGTTATGCAGCGATGCTGCACGCCTATGTCGGGCCGCTGTCGCTCGAACACTGGATCAATGACGGTCTGATGGCGGTGTTCTTCCTGCTCGTCGGGCTGGAGATCAAGCGCGAGGTAGTAGACGGCCAGCTCTCGACATGGCCGCGGCGCGTCCTGCCGGGCATCGCAGCCGCCGGCGGCATGATCGTGCCCGCTCTTATCTATCTCGCATTCAATGCCGGACCGACCGCGGCCGGATGGGCGATCCCCGCGGCGACCGATATCGCCTTCGCGCTGGGCGTCATCGCACTGCTCGGTAATCGCGTGCCTGCATCGTTGCGCGTGTTTCTCGCGGCGCTGGCGATCATCGACGATCTCGGCGCGGTGCTCATCATCGCGCTGTTCTACACGGCCGACCTCTCGTTGCCTGCACTAGCGGGGGCGGGAGCGGCGCTCGCGGTTTTGATCGGGTTCAACCTGTTCAAGGTACGACGCCTGTCGCCCTATCTTCTCGTGGGCATCGTTCTTTGGGTACTGGTTCTGCGCTCGGGCATCCACGCGACGCTCGCCGGTGTCATGCTGGCCTTCACCATACCGATGGAGCGCACTCCCGGTCGATCCGACCATGCCTGCGTCAGCCCGCTGCATCGACTGGAACATGCCCTGCATCTGCCGGTGAGCTTTCTGATCGTTCCCGTCTTCGGGCTGGCGAATGCCGCGGTGCCGGTGCTGGGGCTCCCGCCGAGCGCGCTGGTCGCGCCCGTCACGCTCGGCGTCGCGGCAGGATTGCTGCTCGGCAAGGTCGGAGGCGTCTTCGGCTTTGCGTCGATCGCGGTCAGGCTGGGGCTGGCCGACAGGCCCGCACATGCGGGGCGGCTTCAGATGCTCGGGGTAGCGCTCCTGTGCGGCATCGGGTTCACGATGAGCATCTTCATCACGCTGCTCGCCTTTCCGAGCAGTCCCCTCCTCCAGGCGGAGGCCAAGATCGGTGTTCTTGCCGGCTCGCTGATTTCCGGTCTGCTCGGCTATTTCACACTGCGATGGGCCAAGCGTGATTCCGGGGGCAACGTCAGGTGAGCGCCAGTTTCCCGGCTGCGATCAGAAGGACAGCGCCGAGCGCCTGAAGCAGGCGCCGGGAATCGAGCTTCGACACACCGAGCCGGGTGCCGATCAGCGCGCCGAGAAAGACGGCCACGACAAAGATCGGCAACTCGCGCGGCAACCGGCCGACCGACGTGAGGTTGTCAAGCAACCCGGCGATCGAGACGCACAGGATGAAGGCGGCCGACAGTCCCGACGTGCGGCGCGGCGTCTCCCAGCCCAGGAGCAGCACGAGCGGACTGAGGAATATGCCGCCCCCTGTCCCGGTCAGCCCAGACAGCGCGCCGATGCCCGCTCCGGAGAGGATCGCGATTCCATGGCGAGGCGGCACCGGTTCCGGCGCTTCATGCTTCGACGGCCACAACAGGCGGATCGCGGCAAGCAGCAGCACGGCCGCGACGATCGGGCGGTAGATGTACCCCGGCAGATGGAGTTGCCCTGCCAGATAGGCGGCCGGGATCGCGCCGATCACGAACGGCAGCAGCAGCCTTGCATTGAATTGCCCGGCGCGCACGAAGCGCCAGGTCGTGAAACTTGCGACGAGAATGTTGAGGATCAGCGCGGTCGGGCGCATCGTCTCGGCGGGCAGCGAGAACAGCGCCATGATCGCCAGATAGGCCGATGCGCCGGCATGGCCGACCGAGGTGTAGAGTGCCGCACCCGCCATCATCAGAAGGGCGAGCAGCAGTACGGTGGAGGCATCCATCGCACGGACTTTCGGATAAGCAGTGACGGGATACGGCTATTGCGCCGATCCCCTATTGTCAGCCCATGACGATCATCTGCACCGCGATCAGTGCGAGCAGGACCATCACGAATTGGCGAAAGCGGTCGACGGGCAGTCGCTTGATAAGCGAGCGCCCGGCCCAGGTGCCGGCGATCATCGCGAGGCCCATCGCAATCGCAAGGGGCCAGAAAGCCGGTCCAAGATCGATCGTCGCGCCATAAACGATGGTCTTGGCACCGTGCATGGCAATGGCCGCAGTCGCATCGCTCGCAACATAGGCGAGCGGGGGCAGGCCGAGGCTGAGGAAGACCGCGGCGCCGAGCGGTCCGGCACTGCCCACAAGGCCGGATAGCAGGCCGGTAATGCCACCCCCGACGACCAGAACCCGGCGCGATGGCTTGAACGCGATCATACCCGTCGCCTTGAGAACGACGAGCAACAGGATCGCTCCACCGACCAGGCGAGTGACGAGGCTGGTCGGAAGTGATGCGAAGGACAATGCCCCCAGCATCGACAGCGGAATGGCCGCCGCGAGAAACAGCAAGACCGGGCGCCAGCGTATCTGCTGCCAGTTCATGACGGCACGGGCACCGTTACCGATGATCTGGATGATCGTCAGCAGCGGCACTGCTTCGGTCACGCCGACGACTTGGTTGAGGAGCGGCAGGAGCAACAATGCGCCTCCGAAGCCCGCAGACCCCGAGATTGCGGCTGCAACGAACGCACCCAGGACGAGTAGCAAATAGTCAGTCATGCGGCGCCCGGCCTGCCGGCGCGAGCGCCGGGCATGGTCAGTCGTTGTCCTCGCGCTCGCGCGAAATGATCTTGTAGTCCGCTGACAGCTTCAGATCGTACACGCCGTCCTTGCAACGGGCGTTGTCCACCTCGAATCCACCGTCGTCACGCTCGACCTTCGTCGGATTGGTGCAGCCAGCGGCGCGGATTGCCTTCATCACCGATGCGCGCTGCGCCTTGGTGGGCATGTCATTATCGGCAAAAGCAGGCGTCGCCAACGCGATCGCGACCGTTGCCGCAAGCAGCATCTTCATGAAAATTCTCCCGTTGCAGTTCCGGGCAAACGTCATTCTTTCGAGAGCGTTCCTGATCGATATCAGTATCGGTCAACACCGTGCGTTGGTGCAGCTGTTCGCATCATCCCCAGCGCCGCGCGGCGAGAAGGGCGATTGCCAGGACCGTCAACGACAGCACGATGCTGGCAGCGGCATAAGCAATGGCAGAGCCGATCTCGCCGCGTTCCCATAACGTCACGATATCCAGCGAGAAGGTCGACCATGTCGTAAAGCCGCCGATCAGTCCGGTCGTCACGAACAGCCGCAGTTCGGGATCGTTGATGCTCCTTGCCGCGAACAGGCCGATCATCAGGCCCATCAACGCCGAGCCGACGACGTTGATGACGAGCGTACCCCAGGGAAAGTTCGCACCCGTGAAACGCAGGGCAAGCAGACCAACCCCGTGGCGCAGCATTCCGCCGATGCCCGAGCCAAGGAACACGACCAGGAAACCTGTCCAAAGAGGCATTGTCATTCCGTTGCTTGCAGAGTGGCAAAGAAGCCGACGGAAGGCAGCGCGTCGGTCAGCCCGAGGCGAGCAACCCGGCGACCACGAAGCCGAAGACGATCCGATACCACCCGAACGGCTCGAAACCGTGCCGACCGACGTAGCGGACGAGCCATCTTACGACCGCCATCGCGACGACGAACGACACCACCAGCCCGACACCGATCGCCATCACGTCATCGACCCCGATGATGTCGCGGTTCTTATAGAGATCGAGCGTAGCGGCGCCGAACATGGTCGGGATCGCCAGGAAGAACGAGAATTCCGTGGCCGCTCGACGCTCGACACCCAACGCAACGCCGCCCATGATGGTCGCGCCGGAGCGAGACACGCCGGGGATGAGCGAGAGAAGCTGGCAAAGCCCGATCCCGAGCGCGAGCGATGGCGACAGGTGTTCGACGTCGCCGGCAACGACCGCACGGCGCTTGGCCCACCGTTCGATCACGATGATCGCAATCCCGCCTGCAACAAGGCTGACGACCACGACATAGGGCGAAAACAGCACCTGTTTGATGAAGTCGTGTGCCAGTCCGCCGACGATGACGGACGGAATGAAGGCGATGAGGACGTTGCGCGAAAAGCGTCGTGCGCCGGCATCGCCCTTCAATCCGGTCACCACCAACCACAGCTTTGCGCGATAGAGCCAGCAGACTGCCAGAATCGCGCCGACTTGGATGACGACATCGACGATGCCCGCTTGCCGTCCCTCATAGCCGATCAGACGCTCGGTGAGGATGAGGTGGCCCGTCGAGGAGACGGGAATGAACTCGGTCAGGCCCTCGACAATGCCGAGGACGACGGGTGCGACCAATGCGGTAGGATCGATCATGCCCGCCTCTCGACGTAACGGGCAAACGGAGCCGCCATGCGGGCACGATCGCCCAGCTCCGCCTCGATCGCGATGAGGCGGTTATATTTGGCAAGCCGCTCGCCGCGACACGGGGCGCCCGACTTAATCTGGCCTGCACCCATCGCGACCGCAAAGTCGGCGATGAAGTCGTCTGCGGTTTCACCGGAGCGATGCGACACCATCGTCCCCCATCCCGCTTGCTGGCAGATGCGGACGGCCTCGATCGTCTCCGTCACCGTTCCGATCTGGTTCGGCTTGATGAGGGCGGCATTGGCAGCGTGTCGGGCGATGCCTTCACGGATGATGCGGGGGTTGGTGACGAACAGGTCGTCCCCGACGATCTGTATCCGATCGCCCTGGTCGGCGGTCTGATCGATGAACCCGGCCCAGTCTTCCTCGCCAAAGCCGTCTTCGATCGAGACGATCGGATAGGCATCGATCCAGCGCCCGTAGAGTGCGAGCAGTGCCGCCCGATCGAGCCGTCCGGTGCGCGACCGCGACAGGTGATAGCTCTCACCCTCGGCAAAGGACGATGCGGCGGGATCGAGCGCAATCGCGATATCGACCCCGGGGCGATACCCTGCACGTTCGATGGCTGCGACGATCAGCTCGCAGGCGGCCTCGTTGCTGTCGAGCCGAGGCGCGAAGCCACCCTCGTCACCCACCGAGGTCGCAAGCCCGCGGTCGTGCAACAGGCTACGCAGGGCGGCATAGGTTTCCGCACCGTAGCGCACGGCTTCCGCGAAACCCGGCGCACCGTGCGGCACGATCATGAATTCCTGGAAGTCCAGGCTGCTGTCGGCATGTTTGCCGCCGTTCAGGACGTTCATGCAGGGCACCGGCAGGAGATAGTCATCGGCGTCGTTCAGGCTCCGGTAGAGTGGTCGCCCTTGTGCCAGCGCGGAGGCGCGCGCGACGGCAATGGAAACGCCCAGGATGGCGTTGCCACCGAGCCGGCCCTTGGTGTCGGTGCCGTCGAGTGCGATCATCACATGATCGATGTCGGATTGCGCGCGGGCATCCAACCCCATGAGTGCATCTGCAATCTCGCCTTCGACATGAGCGGCAGCGCGCCGCACGCCCTTGCCGCCGTAACGGTTACGGTCGTCGTCGCGAAGTTCGACGGCTTCGTGCAGGCCGGTCGAAGCCCCGGACGGGACCGAGGCGGTTGCCGAGTTTCCGTCCGTCAGCGTCACCGTGACGGACAGGGTCGGATTGCCCCGGGAATCCAGGATTTCCAGGGCTTGGAGACGGGCGATCTGGCTGTCGATGGACATGGGAAATTTCCTGTCAGGAGATGATCGCGCGATCGAGGATCGCGGTCGTTGCGGCGAATTCGTAGAGGATGGCACCGGCGGTCGGGATGTCGAACGTCTCGACCCCGACCGCATCGATGCCGTCGAGCGCCATGGCGAGTGCGCGCAGGCTGTTGCCGTGCGCCACGACCAGCGTGGCGCCGCCTTGCATAATGGCAGGCAGCATGACGTGGATGTGGTAGGCGAGCACGCGCGCTGCCGTATCGCGCAGGCTCTCCCCGTCGGGCGGTGCATCGGCATAGGAGCGGCGCCAGCGCAGCACCTGTTCGACGCCGTACCGATCTGCGGCTTCCGCCTTGTTCAGCCCTGTCAGCGCGCCGTAATCGCGTTCGTTGAGAGCCAGGTTTGCGATGACGGGAACGTCCTGACTGCCGGTCACGGCCGTGACGATGGCAGTGGTGTCGGCGCACCTGCGTAGCGTCGACCGGAAGATGCGGGCGGGCCGAATGCCGCGGTCCAGCAACTGACGGGCAACGGCGTCGGCCTGTCCGCGCCCGTTTGCCGTCAATGCGGGATCGGCCGATCCGGTAAAGCGATTGGCGGCGTTGGCTTCGCTTTCTCCATGTCGAAGCAGGATCAGGCGCGCATGGGCAGCTCCGTTCATCGTTCAATGGGCCATCAGCAACGGGATTTCGGCTGCGGCGAGCAGATGCCGCGTGGTGCCGCCCATGAACCATTCGACGAGCTGGTTGTGCCGGTAGGCGCCGGTCACCAGTAGATCGGCTCCGACAGCCTTGGCTTCCGCGACGAGCTGCGCACCCAGATTGTCACCCTGTCGGGGGACGACATGAAGTTCGTGCGTCACGCACAGTTCGTCGAGCAGCGCCTCGAGCTTCAGCGCCGGATCGCCATCCTCGCCGATGCGGATCGCGGTGACCCGGCTTGCCACCCGCAACCATGGTGCCGCCTCCCTGATCGCATGGCGGGCCGTATCGCTGTCGCTGAGACCGACAGCCATATGGCTGAATGCGGTGACGGCACCGGGCTGCCAGTGCGGTGGTACGATCAGGACCGGTTTGTCGGTGGAAAAGAGGGCTGCGTGAATGGCATCGCCACTGTCCATGCTCTGTTCGCGCGCGACCACGATCAGCGCATCGACGTTCGCGGCCTCGCTCGTAACGACGGCTTCTTCCGTGCCGACGACCGACCGCCAGAATACCCGTGGCGTGTCCTCGCCTGCCCCGGCGTTCCACGCGACGAAGGCGGCATGGGCCGCATCGGCACGCTCCTGCGCGGTCCCTTCATCACGTTCGCGCATGCGCTGGAACTGGATTTCCTCATCGCTGGAGGCGTGAATCCTATCGGGATCGACGACGACGTTGAGTGCTTCGATCGAAGCGTCGCCCAATGCTTTTGCGGCAAGAACCGCCGCATCCAGACAGGCAGGCGCGCTGTCCGCGCCCACGATGACAGCAAGCAGCTTCATGACATGATCTCCTGTGGCGAGGGATGAACGACTTTTGGATCAGCTATGCGCCCGGCCCGCGTCCGTGTGCCCAGCAGATAGTTGCGGAGCCACGGGTCCTGGCTGTGCTCCAGCTCACGGACGGGGGCGACGGCAAGGATCGTGCGATCCGACAGAACCGCGACACGGTCGCAGATGGTGTAGAGGGTATCGAGGTCGTGGGTCACGACCACCACGCTCAGGCCTAGTTCGCTTGCCAGACCACCGATCAGGGCATCGATCTGTGCTGCCATGATCGGATCGAGACCGGCAGTCGGTTCGTCGAGGAGGATGAGATCCGGGTCGCGCACGATCGCCCGCGCCACCCCCACACGCTTTTGCAACCCGCCGGAAAGCTCGGACGGGAACTTCCACAGCGCATCCTCGGGAAGTCCCGATGCGAGCGCCTTCATTCTTGCGACCGACAGGATCAGCTCTTCCGGCAAACCGTGATGTTCGCGCAGCGGCATCGCGATGTTGTCCACAACGCTGAAATCGGAAAACAGTGCGTTGGCTTGAAAGAGCACGCCCCAGCGCTGTTTGATCGCGGCCAGCGTCCGGTCGTCAGCCTGGTACAGATCGTCTCCGAACAGCCTGACGGTGCCCGCTTTCGGTGGCAGCAGGCCGATAATGCATCGAAGCAGAACCGATTTTCCCGATCCCGACGCGCCGACCAAGCCAAGAACCTCGCCACGCTTCATGACGAGGTCCACACCGTCGTGGATGATCCGGCCGCTCAGTTCGGTCACAACGCCCTCAAGAATGAGCGGAGAGGCATCGTCATGCGTGTTCGTCATGACCGGCCCACCCACCAACCGAACAGGCCGGTGACCGTCAGGAGGACGACCGTCGCCACCGCCCCGCTTCGCAGGGCCTCACGGGCTGCCCGCCCCTTGGGAAGCCGGTGCTGGCTATATTCGGCGTAAGTGATGATGCCGGCGCTGATCCCGCCCAGCGGTGCGAAGATGCCCCCTATCGCCCATGCGAGGAGGGCAGTCCGGTTCATGCCAGATTCCATCCGCGAATGACCCGCTCGGCATCATTGTGCTCGTAACCGAGAATGCTGATGCTGGCGGTGTCGAGGATGAAGAGCGCACCGGCCGCGGCGGGAAGCCCCAGCCAGCGCGCAGCCAGCACCCGCAGGATATGGGCGCTGGAAAAGATCAGGATGTCGGACGTGGAGGCCCGCAGGCGTTCGACGACGCGATCCGCCCGCGCCGTGATGTCGTCAGGTGTTTCACCTTGCGGGCAGCGGCTCTGTTGCAAAAATCGTGAAGCTTGAGCATGCTTGGCGGAGATTGGACGGACGGAACGATGACGGATTTCAAGTGGCGCCATTTCCAGGGTGATGTGATCCTGTGGGCGGTGCGCTGGTATTGTCGCTATCCGATCAGCTATCGCGACCTTGAGGAAATGCTGGCGGAACGCGGCATTTCGGTCGACCATACGACGATCTATCGCTGGGTCCAGTGCTACGCCCCGGAGATGGAGAAGCGGCTGCGCTGGTTCTGGCGGCGTGGCTTTGATCCGAGCTGGCGCCTGGATGAAACCTACGTCAAGGTGCGGGGCAAGTGGACCTACCTGTACCGGGCAGTCGACAAGCGGGGCGACACGATCGATTTCTACCTGTCGCCGACCCGCAGCGCCAAGGCAGCGAAGCGGTTCCTGGGCAAGGCCCTGCGAGGCCTGAAGCACTGGGAAAAGCCTGCCACGCTCAATACCGACAAAGCGCCGAGCTATGGTGCAGCGATCACCGAATTGAAGCGCGAAGGAAAGCTGGACCGGGAGACGGCCCACCGGCAGGTGAAGTATCTCAATAACGTGATCGAGGCCGATCACGGAAAGCTCAAGATACTGATCAAGCCGGTGCGCGGTTTCAAATCGATCCCCACGGCCTATGCCACGATCAAGGGATTCGAAGTCATGCGAGCCCTGCGCAAAGGACAGGCTCGCCCCTGGTGCCTGCAGCCCGGCATCAGGGGCGAGGTGCGCCTTGTGGAGAGAGCTTTTGGCATTGGGCCCTCGGCGCTGACGGAGGCCATGGGCATGCTCAACCACCATTTCGCAGCAGCCGCCTGATCGGCGCAGAGCGACAGCCTACCTCTGACTGCCGCCAATCTTTGCAACAGAGCCCTTCGGGCGGCATGCTGGTGTTCAACATCTTCGGCTCGCTGGCCCAATTCGAGCGTGACCTGATCCGTGAACGCACTCATGCCGGCCTCAAGGCCGCACGCGAGCGGGGCAACAAGGGTGGTCGCCGGCCTGTCGTTACCCCCGACAAACTACGTAAAGCGCGGGCGCATATCGCAGCGGGCCTCACTGTTCGTGAGGCGGCGGCCCGGCTCAAGATCGGCAAAACCGCCCTATACAAGGCTCTGGAAAACGCGTGAAACCGCTGGCGATCAAGAACTCGTGGGTGCTGGTCACAGGGGCTTCGACCGGTTTGGGCAGAGCGTCCGCCCTCCGCTTGGCGGCATCGTACCAGGCCAAGCCCCTGATTGTTGGACGAAGGCTCGACAACTTGCGGGAGCTACAGACCGAAATTGACGAGCGGTTCAATGTGCCGTGCGAGATTATAGTGGCTGATCAACGTGAAATCGAGGGCAGGGAGAAAATCGCGGCTAAGGTTGCAGAATTGCAAGTAACAGCCGCTTTGTTGGTTGCCGGAATGACGAGCGTTGGTTCATTTGATGCAGGCCGTGCCGACACTTATGCCGAGGTAATTGAAACAAACATACTCGGTTTCACGGATTTGCTGGCTCGCCTGATTGCGATTTTCAGGGAGCAGCCGTTTGAATCCTCAGTAATCGCCGTGTCGAGCCTGGCGGGCGAAACATCCGTGCCCTTCCAAGCGGTCTACGGCGCGTCGAAAGCCTATGTGAGCACCCTCATGCGAGCGCTTTCCGTGGAGCTTGCCGGGACGGGAGTGGGTGTTGGGTCTTTTGCACCCGGTGGAATCGACACAGACATGGCTGCCCTCAGCGATTTGAAGTGGGGGAGGTTGGGTTTGATGGACGTTGACCGGTGCGCGGCCCATGCAGTCCACGCTCTGGTTTATCGGCAATCCTTCGCCATACCGGGGATGGGCAACCAGCTCACATATTTGGCGAGCAGGGTTCTACCTCGATCGTTGGTCAATCGGATTGCCGCCCTCCCATATCGGCGCCCGTAGGGCGGCACCACATAAAAGGGGCAGGAAAGCCTGCGAATAGCATCTGCTGGCATCGTACCGGATTTGTTCGCCCTTAGCGTGCAGATACGTCACTTTCGTGTAGTCACCCCCTTAAGCAGGCGGACTAAATCGTCGGCGGTGAGATCGGGCAACGCGCCACGGTCAAACGCGCGTTGGATCATCGCGCGGTAGATCGGGCCGACCGAAGCAGGATGGAGAGCGCCCTCCCCCACATCATACTCGACCCGGGCTGGCACCGCGGGCTTGGGCAAGGTTTTGCGCAGATCCCACGCCTCGCGACTTGAGATGCTGTCGATACGGCGGCCCTTCACCGCCGGGCGCGCCTTGTAGCGCCGGACCTGCACGCGCCGGAACAGAGGCCCATGTTCGATCCCCGCGGCATCGCGCCATGCCGCGATCGCCGATACGGTGCGCGGGCTGAGATAGGCGGTCGCCCCCTCCCCTTCCTGGTCGCCCTTGTGGCGCAGGATCTGCAGCAGGCGCGCAGCAGGATCGATTGCCTCTTCGATATGCTCGATCGCGACCGCCACGAGCTCCGAGGCGCGCAGGCCGGTGTCGTAAGCAGTGGAGAGAAGGGCGCGGTCCCTGAGACCCGTCAAATTGTCGCCACAGGCCTCCAGGAGCGCCCTGATGTTGAGGCCGCGGGGTTTGTCCCGCTCGACGTCCTTGACCGGCCCCTTGAAGCGCAGCGGCCGCGCCTGGGCCTGCGCCGTCCCCTTCTCCCGCCGGATCGCGCGCAGCCGCAGCTTGACCAGCTCGGCCTGGGTCGGGTCCTTGAGGTCGAGTAGCTGATGGATCTTGGCGATCGACGCCTTGTAGCGGCCGAGCGAGGCGGGCTTGGCCCCCTGCCCCGCGCGCGCGTCGAGATAGTCGGCGACGAGCTCGGGCGTCGCCGGCAACGCGATCCGGTTCGTTCGGCGACACCACAGATCAAACGCCTCGAGGTCGGATTTGAGCGCGCGGACCGAGTGCGGTGAGCTCGCAGCCTGATAGGCGGCGATCAGCGCCTCGTTGATGACGATGCGCTCGCCGGCGCGCATCTGCGTCGCGGTCCAGGCGATCTCGGGGATCGTAGCGGCCGACACGGTGACATGCGCACCGGCCTGAAGGGCAAAATCGCCGCTTTCAGGACTTTCCTGCTCGTCTGTCCCGCTCGCCTCCATCGCCTCCTCGTAGCGCACCTTATAAAGAGGCGTCAAATATGGACATGTGATAACTGCAATTATCGTATGTCCGTATTTAAGGAACAACAGCACGGTAGACGGTAGGGCTACTTTAGGGATATGTTTAACGCCATGCCTGCTGCCATCCCAGACCTCTCAGAGCCAATCTGGACTTCCAGGCTCGTCGCCCGTCTGGAACGGGCGGCAGCGGCGATAGGCCGCCTCGATGCCCGTGTTTCTGCCAGTCCTGCCGCAGCGCCATGGCAGCGACGCGCCACCTGGACCGGCTATACCACGGCGCTGCAGGTGCAGGGCGCCGAGATTGACGAAATTGATATTTTCGGTCGGGAATGCGCCGTCAATCTGCCCGGCCGCCCGCCGATCCCGACCAATCTGGACGATCGTGATGCGCTTTCGATTTGGCAGCGGCAATTGGCCCAGCGCAAATCCCGTTATTGGCGAGACGAGTTCGCGATCTCAACGGACGTCCCAGAAGATTGGAGCCAGCGGCCAGCCCTCCTCCGCGCGCTTGAGATTACGGCCCGGCGCTCCCGCGCAGACAGCACGATCACGCCGTGGCTTGCCGTCCCTGGGCTCCTGCGATCGATGAAGATAACCCAGGCCGTGCTGCCGTGCCTGACCATTGGCGACAAGGCGCTTCGCCTCTCGCCGCGCGACACGCAGGCCATCGTCCTGCGCAACCTCCGGTCGCTTACCGATCGGGCGGAAGAGGGGCTGGTGAGGCTCCAGGCGCTCGAGGAAGACCGTTTACGCGCCGCCGCAGCCCTCCATGGCGCGCACCGTCCTGGCAAACTCCTGGATTTGCTCAGCCTTGTCCAGTTTGTCCCCGTCGTCAGTCCTCGGATGCTCGCCCGGCGATTGGACGTGACGATCTCTGGTGCCGGCAAGCTGCTTTCTCGCGCGGCAGAGCTAGACCTTCTAGTGGAAGTGAGCGGTCGTCAGGCCTGGCGGACCTATATGACGCGCGATCTGGCTATCGCCTTCGGGTTTGGTGTCCGTCCGGTAGGGCGTCCCCCTGCCCCGCCCCAGGCGCTCCCAGATTTTGTGCCCGCGCTCGCAGAGTTTGATCGTGAAATGGCCGAACTCGATTCGGTGCTAGCTGGCCTCGGTATCGATGTCTCGGCTCACCACCACTGATTGAGTCGCAGCGGGGCGTGACCGCTCGATGTCACGTCTCCCGTTCTTGCGTCGGCCCACTTCAGACCCAGTGGGCGTCAAGCACCTCGCGAATGGCTTTCTCGGCATCCTCACGAGAGGCCCCACCCCTATTGAGAATTGTCAGGCGAATTCCCTTGCGATCAGTGCCCTCGATGCGAAGCACGGCTTTCCCAGTCTCGCTCGATACAACCTGCGCCATTCCTGACTTCTTGGGGGATCCTGACCTTTTGGGGGCGTCGGCCGCCAGCGCCAATGCACGGACGATGTCAGGCACAGCAATGGGAGCGCCCTCCCCTCCCGATCGAACACTGAGCGCGGCCGCTTCAGCAAATACGCGTTGGCGACGATCGTCCGGCTTCAGCAATGGCTTAATCATTGTGACGTGCTTGATCCGCAAATCCTGCGGATTGGGAAAAGCGACCATCAATTCCGCCGGAAGGCGGGCGAGATCAAGATAGCGGCTCAGCCAGCTTTCTGTGACATTGATCCGCTCGGCCATGACCTTCTGCCGGCCCTCATAATAGGCATCAAGCGCACGGAGATAGTCGCGTGCCCGCTCCAGGTCGCTAAGGTCTTCGCGCGCCCTGTTCTCGATATCCGCGATGCGGAATGCTTCTTCATCCGACAGTTCACGGATGTCGACCAAGAACCGGAAGTCGGGGTAATTATGGTTACGCAGCCAGCTAATCGACCAGTGACGCCGAGCACCACAGATCACCTCGAAGTCAAAGTCTGGTTCGCCGCGCACCCGCCGGACAATTGCCGGCATTTCCTGGCGTCCTTGCGCCTTTATGCTCTCGATGAGATCGGCGCATCGCTCCTCGTTGAGGAGCGCATATTCCCGGTTATGCCCCGCCCACATTCGGCATCGAGCGGGATCGACCAGTTCATGCGTGCGGCTGACAACCGATCCCGCTGCCAATTCGGCCAAGCGGTTCTCTCTTCCAGTCAGTACATTCGAACCAAGGCCGGGACGACGCGGGGCGGGCGCACCATCTTCAGGCAGATTTATCCCGGCCGCCAAGTCAGCTGCGAAACTCGCATTCTTTCTGCTCATAATGCCGCCCCTCTACCCGGAATTGCACCGGTGCAATTTTTGCTTTTCATGCCAAACCTTCCTTTCGCAAACGGCCTAAGTGGCTGGGCCACATGGCGCGAATATCCAATTCCAGCTCAGCGTTGACGCCATCGAGATAAGTGAGGCAGCGGTTGCGCACCGCACTGCTTGTGACGGGGCCATCGAGTTCATAAACCGTCATTAAACGAGCCGTCGCATTGTCGATCTCAGCAGAATCCTTAAGCGGCGTACGCACCATCGCGTGACCGAACAACGTCCGCATCAGATTGAGCAGTTCCTTCTGCATTGACTTGTTCTCGTCGACCTTCGAGGCGACAAAGCGCAGGAATTTGAGAGTCGGCGCAAAGCCGCGTTCGGCCAGCGTCTCGATGGTCTCATCAAGCATCGCCAGAAACGCCGCGGTAGAAGAAAAGTCCATGACGGTTGGAGGCACCGGCACAACGAGAGCATTCGCCGCGCGCAAAACCGACAAGGATATGGCGCCAAGGGCTGGGGGCGGATCAAGGACGATGACATCGAAACGATCAGCAATGCTAGCGATGCCTTGAGAGAGGCGATCGATAAGCCCCCCTGCCCGCGCGCCATCCGGGCCGCGATCTCATATTCCGACTGAAACAGCCGCAAATTGGCAGGGATTAGTTCAAGGCCATCGAAATGCGTTTTGCGCAGGGCATAGTCGAGCGAGGTCATTTCCTCCTGGCGGAGAAAAGGATAGAGCGTGTCGTCCTCGGTCAGGTCGAGATCCGGCACATAGCCGAACAGCGTCGTTGCCGACGCTTGGCTATCGCAGTCGATCAACGCGACCCGATAGCCCTGGATGGCGAGATACTGGGCAAGATGCACCGACAGGGTTGATTTGCCGACACCTCCCTTGAAGTTCTGGACAGCAACGACACAGCACGGGTCGTCTGCTGCCCGCCAAGGTCTCGTGCCGAACAGGCCCCGCATATCGTTGAGCTGCGCGAGCGTATAACCCACTCTGCGATTATTCTCGGTTCGAGGTGGCGGCGGAAGTCGCCCGTCCTTTTCTGCGTCGCGGATCGCTGCAGGCGTCCGCCCCACCAGGTCGGCCGCCTTTCCGATTGGAAAAGTGGGCTCACGACGATCATCCGCCCGCGCGCTGCGCGCCGAATCGCGAAGCCGCTCCAGTACTGAGGACGTTCGCTGCGCAAGCGTGGCCACCGATAGAAGATCGTGGGTATCGTCGATGTCTAGTGATGCTGCCACAGGGCGCCCCTTTGCGAAACTCGGGGCACTGTAGCGCTAATTGCGCTTTTTGGTCAAATAGAAGTGGCATTTCGAAAGTCGCGGCGCATCGTGGTCGGCGTATCACCTGAATATCGCCAGTCACCGCTTTTCGATGGGTCTATCCTGACTCGGTGGGGGTAAAGGAAAATTGCACCGGTGCAATTTTCGTTAGGGGCGCCCCCTCCGCGCAACGAAACTCTCGCAAAAACCCGTCCAAGAACTCATCAGTTTAGCACCCTTAAGCTTCGCCAGACGGTCGCCCATCTGCTGACGGTAGGCGTTGGCGATGATATCGATATCCCATCCGCCACCGTGCGACCGGGCAATGGCGGCTAAGCCTTCCGCTTTGAACCGGATCGTTCCTTGCGGAAAAACGATCTCGGAACTTTTCTCCGGCGCGATAAGCGCGCTGATCGCAGCCTTCACGACCGATCCCACTTCCACCGTGTCGGCGACTGTTTCCACAGCCCCTTCCCGGCGCGCTTTGCGTCCTGTCGAGTGCCGCTCAATCTCATCAACAGTAGCGATCTGCGCTGGCGCATCCTTCGGTTCGAAACGGAACTCGATCTCGGTCACTGTTCGGCCTTGCCGTATCTCCTTCCACTCAACCCGGAAGTGAGCGAGCTGATCAATCTCAGCCTTTGCCTTTTCGAGCACCTTGCGACGGAGTTGCGCGAAATCCTTATACACGTCCGGCGATATCCCCAGCGCTGCGCGCAGCGCTGCCATATCGCCCTTCCAGGTCGACTGGCGACGGTGGAGCCGCAGCGATCCAATCTCATAGAGCTTGAGCGCATAGCTCGACCGGAAGCCCAGCACCGCCTGCCTATTAAGGACGGCATAGCTCTCGGATTCCTGGATGAGCTTGCGCGCATCAGGCGTAAACTCCCATTCGATCCAACCTGCATCCGCCCCGTCTGTATCTTCCGCCTCTTCGCGAGACGACGAGATCAGGGAAAAGCGCAGGGTGGCTTTCTTGCCGCGCCAGGACCGGTCGTCGATCGCGAACAACGTCCGGTGAAGTTCCTCCAACATGTCGGATATACGTTCATTACCCTTATGACCGCGGCGAATATCGGCCTTGCGCATGCGATGCGGCCGATCTTGCCAGGCATCGCCGCCTGCGGTCAGGATCATCAACGCCAGCAATCGGGACGCCGTCAAACTGAGCGACTGGCCTTTCACAAATTTGATCTCAACGATGCTGCCGGGTTTGGCGAATTCTTCACCACCCTTCGCCTGCAAAGCCGCTGCGACACGCATAGCGCGGCCCGGCGCCGAATCGGCTTGCGCCTCTTGCGCTGCATCGGCGCTTAGATTTTCCGCATGTTCCATGTCATATAGGCCGAACGCATATTGGGCAGATTCGCCTAATTGCTGCCTGACCTGTCCTCGCTCGTCAAGTCAGGGCAGGCTGAAACACTTTCTGTCGCCCCCATCCGGTCAGGTTGGAACCGTGTGGCACTCCCGCAAAAGCACTGGGATCCTGCCGAGTCGCAATGCGATTTGCGTTCTCTTCGTTTTCGGCTCGCTCACGCTCGATAAACGCTGCAGAACGACACCATTCACAGGCGCGAAGCCGCCAAAGGCCATCGCCCCCAATCGGTCAGGATAGCCCCAATAGGTCAGCTATCTGCCCCCGACCGGTCAGGTTGACGCCCCCGCCGGGTCAGGCAAAGTCCCCCGTTCGGTCAGGATAAACGTTACAGATCATTGAAATTACAGGCCTTTTCGGCACCGAATCTGAATCACTTAGAATCATGAATCCTTCCGCTGCGAGCAGCGGCGTTGTTTTAGATTGATTCTAAAAGAACAAGCAGGCGATTCGCTCACCCCTTTAGGTCGGACAGCATAACCGATTCCCCCTAGCTGGGGGGATACCGCAAGACCGGTGTTCCACGATAGCATCCCGGTCTCGATCCTTGGCAGATCCGCCAGCGACGAGATCCCCGGCGACCCGACAGCAGCTGAATCACCGCTCGTCGCCGCTGGGCAGACGCAGTGAGGAGGTAGCATGATCAATTTTGCCAAATTCGAGATTATCGGACGGATCGGCGAGATTGACGCCAAGCCCAAGGTCACGAGCATCTCGGTATGCGCGAATTATCGCCGCCGCGCAGAAGGCGACCAGTGGATCGAGGATAGCTACTGGAACCGCGTCGTCATTTTCAGCGACGGCCAGCGGAAATATATCGATGAGAAGGCCCAGGTTGGCGATCTCGTACGGATCGCCGGACGGCTCCGCGACACCTCCTACGAGCGCGATGGCACCACCCACTACACGACCGACCGGATCGTCGAAGAGTTCGGTGTGCTCGCGGCAAAGGCGGCATAGTGCGTAGGACGTAGCGCCGATCGGGCAAGAGGGGAGGGGGCATGCGCGGAGCGAACCTAAATCTTCGATAGGAGTTTCGCTTATTGTTGAGTTGCACTGAGAAGTGACCCGGGAGGGTTATAAGTTTTCACTGAGAATTGACCCATGTTTTCCTCGCCCCTGGCTGACAGTCAGGAGGCATCGGAGTGATCGACATGGACCTACTCAGTGTGATCCGCCGCTGGCATTTTCGGCAAGGCATCCCCATTCGCGAGATCCGGCGGCGGACTGGATTATCGCGCAACACGATCCGCAAATATCTGCGCGATGACGCGGTGGAGCCGACGTTCAAGGTTCCCAAACGGCCGAGCAAGCTTGATCAGTTTGCAGAAAAACTGACGACGTGGCTGCGGGTGGAATCTGGCAAGTCGCGCAAACAGAAGCGAACAGCCAAGCAGCTACATGCAGATCTGGTTAAGCTGGGCTACGAGGGATCATACAGCCGTGTTGCCGCCTTCGCCCGCTCGTGGAAGACCGAACGCCAATATGAAAAGCAAACCAGTGGGCGCGGCACATTCGTACCGCTGATCTTCCAGCCCGGTGAGGCCTTTCAGTTCGATTGGAGTGAAGATTACGCCCTTCTGAATGGCCGGCCTACCAAGCTGCAGGTGGCCCATACCAAGCTCTCCCACAGTCGGGCGTTCATCACGCGAGCCTATCTGCTGCAAACGCACGAGATGTTGTTCGACGCACTGACGCAGGCCTTCCGGGTGCTGGGCGGCGTGCCTCAGCGTGGAATATTCGACAATATGAAGACGGCTGTAGACCGGATCGGCCAGGGCAAAGTCCGACAGGTCAATGCGCGGTTCGCTGCCATGGCCAGCCACTACCTGTTCGAAACGGATTTTTGCAATCCGGCCTCAGGCTGGGAGAAAGGTCAGGTCGAGAAAAACGTTCAGGATGCGCGTCGACGGTTATGGCAGCCAATGCCCAACTTCCCAGATCTTGATGCCCTCAATGCCTGGTTGGAAGAGCGGTGCATCGCACAATGGGGAGAAATCCAGCATGGCGTCCTCCCCGGCACAGTTGCCGATGTGCACGCCGTTGAGATTATCAGCCTGATGCCGATGGGGCGGGCCTTCGATGGCTTTGTCGAACATACCAAGCGCGTGTCGCCGACCTGCCTGATCGCGTTCGAGCGCAATCGCTATAGCGTTCCTGCATCCTTTGCGAACCGGCCAGTGAGCCTGCGGGTCTATCCTGATCGGTTGGTCATCGCGGCCGAGGGGCAAATCTTGTGCGAGCACAACCGGATTATCGACCGTTCTCACCAGAAGCCGGGGCAGACGATCTATGACTGGCGGCACTATCTGGCAGTTGTTCAGCGCAAGCCTGGCGCTTTGCGCAATGGGGCGCCATTCCTCGAAATGCCCGAAGCCTTCCGGCAACTGCAGGGGCATCTGCTCAAGCGGCTCGGTGGTGACAGGGAGATGGTCGAAATCCTCGCCCTTGTTCTACAGCATAACGAACAGGCTGTGCTCAGCGCCGTCGAACTGGCCCTCGAAGCTGGGGTGCCGACCAAAACCCACATCCTCAATGTTCTGCACCGCCTGATCGATGGCAAGGCTCCACCGGCATCCCCAATCGATGCCCCGCAGGCCCTGCGCCTCGCCCAGGAGCCTGTTGCCGATGTCGAACGCTACGACACGCTGAGGGCGTTACGCCATGCGTCATGATCCGGCCAGCGCCGCTGTGGTTGTCATGCTACGTGGCCTCAAAATGTATGGCATGGCGCAAGCCGCTGGTGATCTGATCGAGCAGGGCGCGCCAGCCTTTGATGCTGCCGTTCCGATCCTCTCACAGCTTCTCAAGGCGGAGATGTCCGAGCGGGAGGTCAGGTCCATTGCTTACCAGATCAAGGCAGCCCGGTTCCCGGCCTACAAGGATCTGGCAGGCTTCGACTTTGCCGTCAGTGAGGTCAACGAGGCGCTCGTGCGTCAACTTCACCGTGGTGACTTTATGGATAGCGCCGACAACGTCGTACTGATCGGCGGACCAGGCACCGGCAAAAGCCACATCGCGACGGCTTTGGGCGTCCAGGCGGTTGAGCATCACCGCAAAAAGATCCGCTTCTTCTCCACCGTCGATCTGGTCAATGCGTTGGAGCAGGAAAAGGCCGCAAACAGAGCGGGCCAGTTGGCCGAGCGTCTGTTGCGCCTCGACCTCGTCATCCTTGATGAGCTGGGATATCTACCCTTCAGCCCTTCAGGCGGGGCCATGCTGTTCCATCTGCTCAGCAAACTCTATGAGCGGACCAGCGTTGTTATCACCACCAACCTGAGCTTCAGCGAGTGGTCCAGTATCTTTGGCGATGCCAAAATGACCACCGCCCTGCTGGATCGCCTCACGCATCATTGCCATATCCTTGAAACCGGCAATGACAGCTTCCGCTTCAGAGCCAGTTCCGCCGCCCCAAAATCCAGAAAGGACAAATCACCCGCTTGACCCTGCTCGTCGCAGGCAGTACATCATCCACGCCCACCCGGGTCACTTCTCAATGAAAATCCCGGGTCACTTCTCAGTGCAACTCAACAGTCCAAGGGAGCCGCGCCACGCGGGCTCCGCGCAAGAACAGATAGGAAAGGGCCGTAATGTTCTGGTCTCAAACGAACCGCCGATTTGTTCTCGGCATGCTTGGGTCGGCTGCCCTCGCGATCGCTTCCGGCGTCCAGGCGCGCGATCAGGCGAAAAAGGGCGATACTGCGTTCACGATCGCGGTCATACCCGATACGCAGAATTATCTCGATTTCACGCATCAGGCGAAAGACGGTTTTCCGTTCGATGCCGCCAAGATGTTCATGGATCAGATGCGCTACGTAGCCGACAATGTCGAAGCCAAGGGTGGCGACATCGCGTTCGTCACTGCCTTGGGCGACATATGGCAGCATCAATCCAAGCCGATCGATCCCGAGCATGAGAAGCGGGGGTTCCGGCGTGTTCCAAACCCTTTGCTCGATCATCATCTATCGCCGTCGAATCGCGTGATCAGCGAGGAAATGCCGATGGCCCGGGAAGGCTATAAGCTGCTGGCGGGGCTCGTTCCCTTCTCCGTTGTGCCGGGCAACCATGATTATGACGCCATGTGGACCGACGCTCGGCAGCCGCCTTCGGCAAATGCAACATTGAGCGATTTCAAGACGCTCGGACAACTGCATCTCGGCGGATTGGACAACTTCCGATCAGTGTTCGGAAATGACTCCGATTTTTTTAAGGGCAAGCCCTGGTACGTCGCTTCGCATGACGGCGGTGCCGACAGCGCGCAGATCTTCACGGCCGGCGGTTTGCGCTTTCTTCACATCGGGCTACAGTTTGACGCACCGGACGCCAGTCTGGAGTGGGCAGCGCAGGTGATCCGGGATCATCCTGGCCTCCCAACGATCATCGCGACCCACGATTATATGAATAATCGGGCCGAGCGCAGGCCTCTTCCGCTTCTCGATGCCAACTCCCTCGATCCGGGAGACAACAGCCCCCAGGAAGTGTGGGACAAGCTGATCAGCAAGCACGACCAGATCTTTTTGGTGCTATGCGGACATCAGCTCGGTCAATCCATAAGGACAGACAAGAACGATGCCGGTCACGACGTGCTCCAGCTGCTCTCGGATTATCAGGATCGACGCCAGACATTCCTGGATGCCGGTGGCAAGCCGGACTTTTGGAGCGGCATAGGTGATGGATGGTTTCGCCTGATGCGCTTCGACCTAGGAAAAGAAGAACCAACGATCGCGGTTCGGACCTATTCGACGCATTACAAGAAATTCAGTCGCGACGAAGGGAAATACCCCGCCTGGTATCGCGATCATGAGCAGCCTGGGATGGCCGACGACAAGTTCCACGACATGGACGACTTTGTCATCGTCCTGAAGGATTTTCGGGCGAGATTTATGGAGGGCAGGCGCTTCGCGCAATAGCACTGGACGGGGCGTCGATGAGCTCAAATTAAGGCTCGGATTGGTTCAAGAAGGTATAAAATCGTACCATCGTGAGGAAGGCGAAACGTTGGACCAACCATTCAAACCAGATCGTCGCCAACTTCTGGCAGGCGCAACATTGCTGCTGGGCGCCAGCCATTGGCCTGTCTTCGCCTCGACTGACGCAATTGAGCCGCAGCCGTACTTCGCGAGCGTGAAACGCGCGGTCGAGCAACTGGCCGCAATGGGGCAGCCGATTGCCGATGCGGATATGGCCAGGCTGGCGAGTCTGTTCTCGAGGGAAGATGCTGAGGCAGTTATTGCCGCCGAGGCGCTTCTCGAGCGCTATACACTCGCTAGGGTCACGCTCGACAAAGGCGGCATGGGCGCCGCTGCGTTAGGCGGAGCGAAGCGCCATTTGGTCGAGCAGGGATGGACCGCGTTCTTGGTGAGGGTCTCTAACCCATCATCGCTAACGCAGGCATTCGAAATTTACAGCGGCAGTGCGATGCCTGCGCGGATGTTCCCACAGGCCTCGAAGATCGCCGCTGAGCAGAAGGCCTATCTTGCCGATACCGTTCGAAAGGAAGCCCTCATCGAACGAATGTGGCTGATGTCGCAAATCGAAGCTTCGCCAGTGCTGAGCGGCAATGTCGTGGAGTACAAGATCGCCACGATTTACAGCAGGGACCGGGGAAGAAAGACGGGCAGGTTGGGCTTTGGGGCAGGAATTTTGCAGGACAATCCTTCCTGGGGGGCCGTAAGTCGCGCATCGGTAGCTAACCCGCTCGTAACCGATTTTGTCTCTCAACCATCTCGCGATATTCAGCTGCAGATCCTCGATGATGATGGTGTCGGCTGCATGGCATCGCTGATGATCCATGACGCCAATAAGCATATCTATCCGCCCCAGGTGATGCGCCTAGCACCCGACCTTGCGTTTCAACCCCACATATATCGAGCCGATGGCGAGACCGTCCGCCTGCCAGACGGCGAGTATCATATAATGGTCCGTAGGGGGCCTGAGTATCTGGTGCAGCGCGCCACCGTTCGCGTTTCGGCGAGCGACGCACGAATAGCGGTGCGGCTCAAACGATGGATCGATCCGGCGAAATGGGGCTGGTACTCTGGCGACACGCATCTCCACGCCGCAGGTTGTGCTCATTATATGTTGCCTACCGAAGGGGTAGCACCTGAAACGATGATCCGTCACATAAGAGGCGAAGCTCTCTCCGTTGGCGAGGTCTTAACCTGGGCTGGAGGTTATTCCTACCAGAAGCAGTTCTTTTCCGGTGCTGCGATCAGTCCCGAGGCGCGGCTCGAACATCCTCAACTGCAGGCTGCTAACAACGCAGACTGGAAGCCCATGCCCACGCCGAAAGATCGAGAGAGCATGCTCCGCTACGATCTCGAGATCTCGGGTTTTCCGTCAAGTCTTTCCGGGCATTTGATCCTGATGAGACTTAAGGAGCTTAGCTACCCTGGTACGCACGCGGTGGAGGACTGGCCATCTTGGAATCTCCCGGTGGCGAAATGGGCGAAAGCCCAAGGAGCACTGGTAGGATACACCCATTGTTCATTGGGTATGATAGTCGGCACCAACGCTCTACCAAATTACGAAATTCCAACTTTCAACAGCATCCGCACGAACGAAGCGATTGTTGGCGTGACCCACGGCGCGGTCGATTTCTTGGCAGGTTGCAATGGTCCCCCTGCTGCTGAGCTCAATGCGTGGTATCATCTGCTCAACTGCGGTTACACGCTGATGATGGCAGGCGAGACGGATTATCCGTGTATCGTGCCTTCGGTCGACTCTCGGCCGGGGATCGGACGCACCTACGTGAAGTTGCCACAAAGGCCAGTGGACGATGCGGGTTACAGCGCCTGGGTGGACGGTCTTGAGAATGGCCACCTCTACTGGGGTGACGGCAGAACGCATTTTCGGCTCTGTTGCAAAAATCGTGAAGCTTGAGCATGCTTGGCGGAGATTGGACGGACGGAACGATGACGGATTTCAAGTGGCGCCATTTCCAGGGTGATGTGATCCTGTGGGCGGTGCGCTGGTATTGTCGCTATCCGATCAGCTATCGCGACCTTGAGGAAATGCTGGCGGAACGCGGCATTTCGGTCGACCATACGACGATCTATCGCTGGGTCCAGTGCTACGCCCCGGAGATGGAGAAGCGGCTGCGCTGGTTCTGGCGGCGTGGCTTTGATCCGAGCTGGCGCCTGGATGAAACCTACGTCAAGGTGCGGGGCAAGTGGACCTACCTGTACCGGGCAGTCGACAAGCGGGGCGACACGATCGATTTCTACCTGTCGCCGACCCGCAGCGCCAAGGCAGCGAAGCGGTTCCTGGGCAAGGCCCTGCGAGGCCTGAAGCACTGGGAAAAGCCTGCCACGCTCAATACCGACAAAGCGCCGAGCTATGGTGCAGCGATCACCGAATTGAAGCGCGAAGGAAAGCTGGACCGGGAGACGGCCCACCGGCAGGTGAAGTATCTCAATAACGTGATCGAGGCCGATCACGGAAAGCTCAAGATACTGATCAAGCCGGTGCGCGGTTTCAAATCGATCCCCACGGCCTATGCCACGATCAAGGGATTCGAAGTCATGCGAGCCCTGCGCAAAGGACAGGCTCGCCCCTGGTGCCTGCAGCCCGGCATCAGGGGCGAGGTGCGCCTTGTGGAGAGAGCTTTTGGCATTGGGCCCTCGGCGCTGACGGAGGCCATGGGCATGCTCAACCACCATTTCGCAGCAGCCGCCTGATCGGCGCAGAGCGACAGCCTACCTCTGACTGCCGCCAATCTTTGCAACAGAGCCCGGGCAGCCATCGCGAAACAGCATCCAATCCGGGCGATCGGCCAGAATCTCTTTCGTGGTTCGACCTTCGTAGGCACCGTAATCCCACTCCGCGAGGTCATCGACGATTGCGATCTTCCGGGAGAAGCCTGCCAGTTCGCCGGTTCGACGCGCGCGCTGCGACGGGCTGGACCATATTTGCGAAAAGGGACGTGCCGGCAGGCGCTCGCTCAGGCGTTGGGCAGCTTCCTCCCCGCCCTTCGTCAAGGGAATGTCGCTTCGACCCGTATGCTGACGTGTCAGGCTCCAGGCCGTCTCACCATGACGGACAAGCCAGAATTGCGGCAGCCCCGTCATCGACGCGCTCCCCGGCCAGCGGCTTCAGGTGCTGCCACATCAGCCAGGCCGAGAGTGCGGCCCGCAAAACCCCCGGCGTCGAGATAACGAATGCCTGCCGCCTCCTGATAGCGCAGCAGGGTGACGAGACCATTCCCGGCGGCAGCGGATCGCTGCTCGCCCCGGACATAGGGGGTCATCCGCCCCCCGGGCATCGCTTCGCTCATTACCCGGCCGGTCAGCGCACCATGCGGCGTCGGGGAGAGGCGTAGCAAGGCCATCATCGTGTGTCCGATATCCGCGTTGCTGACCGGTGCCGGATCGACGAAACGCCGTTTGAAATCGGGGCCGATCGCCGCTGTGAAGTTGAGGGTGTCGCCGCGGCCGAAGCTGCCGTGCATGCCCTGGCCTTGCTGCAGCGTCGTATCCGCCACCTCCACCTGACAGTTCGTCGGTATTGCGCAGCCGGTCGTTGCCGAGCGGAAGATGACGACGATCGACGGTACGGGGGGCAGCGCTGCCCCTTTGAGGTTGATCGACGATAATGGCAGCGTGCCGGCGATCGAGCCGAGCCGATCATCGACGAAGATTCCGCTGATATAATCCTGGTCAAGCAGCGCGGTGACGATACGGCGCGCGAGCGTCGGATCGCGTCCAGGCAGGTACAACAGGTCCGACCCGCCATTGGCGGCAACCACGATGTCGGGATGAGAGGGATCGGCCCCCAGCAGTGCGTTGCCGCGACTGGGATGAGCACCCGTTGTCACCGGCGCGTTGCCGGCCTCGGGATCGAATGCCGGCATATTCAGCGCCGACGCCAGATCAAGCGCGAGAAAGCCGGGCGGGAGGAAGCCTTCAGGAACATCGGCATACCGCGTCCGTGCTGCACGGCTCGTGTCGCTTTGCTTCGAGATCGTGGAAAAGCCGTGGTCCGACGTGACGATGATATCGGTCGTCCGATCTAGGCCAAGCCGCTTGAGCGCCGTTCGCAGCTTTGCGAGATCTCCATCCGCGTTGCGGATCGCAGCAAAGGTCGTCGGACCATTAATTCCGGGCGTCAGGCGGTTGAGACTGTCGCCCTGATTGTGCTGGGTCCCATCGGGATCGCGTGACCAGAAGACCATCGCGAAAGGCCGGTGACGTGCCTTGAATGACGGCAGCGCCACGCGGGTGGCGACATCGATGAAATAGTCCTGCTGCGCACGATTGGCCTCGCGCGTGCCGGGTGTGCGAGCGTCCCCCGAACGGCCGTTGGCACCCCTGTCCGGTGCGACGAGCGGCAGCCCCGCCCTGGTCATTCCTGTGACAGTGTCGGGCGAAAGCGCGATGCCGCCCGGCCGTCCGGTGGAGTCGTCGACGATGATCGTCGTCATACCGTCGCGAGCGAGGTGATCCTGGATAAGCGCTGGGCCGAGCTTGCCGATCGCGGCGGTGCCGTATCCCGCTTTGCGTGCGGCTTCGAGAACAGTCGTTTCGTTGAGGTAATTGCCGCCGAAGTGCGTATCGACCTCGCCGAGCACGGCATCGTTTTCGAGGAACGGGGTGACGCTGCCCGCCGCGCTTGCGATCGGGGCGGCCGTCCAGATCGTGTTGCTGAAATCGCCGGTATCGCCAAGCTGATGGCCGGTCGCGAGACTGGAGGCATTGGCGGTCGTGAACGTCGGGAATACCGAATGGCTGTTGGGAAAGTAGGTCCCGGCATCCCGTAGCCGGACCAGTTCAGGCGCGGTTTGAGGGGTGACGATCTTGCCTCTCAACCCGTCGATGACGACCAGAATGACGTTGTGCGGAGTGCGGGCGCGCTTTGCGGTGCGAGCTTCGAGTGCCGGTGTAGCGGCAATGGCGACGGCAGCGGCGACGATCGGGAGATAGCGCATCGTTGGTTTCCGTTCGAAAGGCATCAGGCAAGCGCGACGAGCACGGCGCCGGCACCGATCAAACCGATGCCGAACCAGCCCCGCAGGGAGAGGTGTTCACCAAGAAGCGTCACGCTGTTGAGTTGCACTGAGAAGTGACCCGGGTGGGCGTGGATGATGTACTGCCTGCGACGAGCAGGGTCAAGCGGGTGATTTGTCCTTTCTGGATTTTGGGGCGGCGGAACTGGCTCTGAAGCGGAAGCTGTCATTGCCGGTTTCAAGGATATGGCAATGATGCGTGAGGCGATCCAGCAGGGCGGTGGTCATTTTGGCATCGCCAAAGATACTGGACCACTCGCTGAAGCTCAGGTTGGTGGTGATAACAACGCTGGTCCGCTCATAGAGTTTGCTGAGCAGATGGAACAGCATGGCCCCGCCTGAAGGGCTGAAGGGTAGATATCCCAGCTCATCAAGGATGACGAGGTCGAGGCGCAACAGACGCTCGGCCAACTGGCCCGCTCTGTTTGCGGCCTTTTCCTGCTCCAACGCATTGACCAGATCGACGGTGGAGAAGAAGCGGATCTTTTTGCGGTGATGCTCAACCGCCTGGACGCCCAAAGCCGTCGCGATGTGGCTTTTGCCGGTGCCTGGTCCGCCGATCAGTACGACGTTGTCGGCGCTATCCATAAAGTCACCACGGTGAAGTTGACGCACGAGCGCCTCGTTGACCTCACTGACGGCAAAGTCGAAGCCTGCCAGATCCTTGTAGGCCGGGAACCGGGCTGCCTTGATCTGGTAAGCAATGGACCTGACCTCCCGCTCGGACATCTCCGCCTTGAGAAGCTGTGAGAGGATCGGAACGGCAGCATCAAAGGCTGGCGCGCCCTGCTCGATCAGATCACCAGCGGCTTGCGCCATGCCATACATTTTGAGGCCACGTAGCATGACAACCACAGCGGCGCTGGCCGGATCATGACGCATGGCGTAACGCCCTCAGCGTGTCGTAGCGTTCGACATCGGCAACAGGCTCCTGGGCGAGGCGCAGGGCCTGCGGGGCATCGATTGGGGATGCCGGTGGAGCCTTGCCATCGATCAGGCGGTGCAGAACATTGAGGATGTGGGTTTTGGTCGGCACCCCAGCTTCGAGGGCCAGTTCGACGGCGCTGAGCACAGCCTGTTCGTTATGCTGTAGAACAAGGGCGAGGATTTCGACCATCTCCCTGTCACCACCGAGCCGCTTGAGCAGATGCCCCTGCAGTTGCCGGAAGGCTTCGGGCATTTCGAGGAATGGCGCCCCATTGCGCAAAGCGCCAGGCTTGCGCTGAACAACTGCCAGATAGTGCCGCCAGTCATAGATCGTCTGCCCCGGCTTCTGGTGAGAACGGTCGATAATCCGGTTGTGCTCGCACAAGATTTGCCCCTCGGCCGCGATGACCAACCGATCAGGATAGACCCGCAGGCTCACTGGCCGGTTCGCAAAGGATGCAGGAACGCTATAGCGATTGCGCTCGAACGCGATCAGGCAGGTCGGCGACACGCGCTTGGTATGTTCGACAAAGCCATCGAAGGCCCGCCCCATCGGCATCAGGCTGATAATCTCAACGGCGTGCACATCGGCAACTGTGCCGGGGAGGACGCCATGCTGGATTTCTCCCCATTGTGCGATGCACCGCTCTTCCAACCAGGCATTGAGGGCATCAAGATCTGGGAAGTTGGGCATTGGCTGCCATAACCGTCGACGCGCATCCTGAACGTTTTTCTCGACCTGACCTTTCTCCCAGCCTGAGGCCGGATTGCAAAAATCCGTTTCGAACAGGTAGTGGCTGGCCATGGCAGCGAACCGCGCATTGACCTGTCGGACTTTGCCCTGGCCGATCCGGTCTACAGCCGTCTTCATATTGTCGAATATTCCACGCTGAGGCACGCCGCCCAGCACCCGGAAGGCCTGCGTCAGTGCGTCGAACAACATCTCGTGCGTTTGCAGCAGATAGGCTCGCGTGATGAACGCCCGACTGTGGGAGAGCTTGGTATGGGCCACCTGCAGCTTGGTAGGCCGGCCATTCAGAAGGGCGTAATCTTCACTCCAATCGAACTGAAAGGCCTCACCGGGCTGGAAGATCAGCGGTACGAATGTGCCGCGCCCACTGGTTTGCTTTTCATATTGGCGTTCGGTCTTCCACGAGCGGGCGAAGGCGGCAACACGGCTGTATGATCCCTCGTAGCCCAGCTTAACCAGATCTGCATGTAGCTGCTTGGCTGTTCGCTTCTGTTTGCGCGACTTGCCAGATTCCACCCGCAGCCACGTCGTCAGTTTTTCTGCAAACTGATCAAGCTTGCTCGGCCGTTTGGGAACCTTGAACGTCGGCTCCACCGCGTCATCGCGCAGATATTTGCGGATCGTGTTGCGCGATAATCCAGTCCGCCGCCGGATCTCGCGAATGGGGATGCCTTGCCGAAAATGCCAGCGGCGGATCACACTGAGTAGGTCCATGTCGATCACTCCGATGCCTCCTGACTGTCAGCCAGGGGCGAGGAAAACATGGGTCAATTCTCAGTGAAAACTTATAACCCTCCCGGGTCACTTCTCAGTGCAACTCAACACTTCTGTTTTGTCCGACAGGATCAGGCAGGATTTGCCTTTGAGCGCACAGTCGGCCGCGATAGCAGTGATGGTGTGCGATTTGCCCGTGCCCGGCGGCCCCTCGACGACGATGATGCGGCCATCGGGATGCTGGATGGCATTGAGGATCTTGATCTGCTCCTCATTCAGAGGAACCGGGGAATCGATCACGACCCTGTCAACGATCGAGCGGCTGTCCCACTGCGCGTCGATTTCAGGCATGATGCTTTTGGGGTTCTCCGTCAGCACGCTGCCGACGATACCCTGGAACAGCTCCATGACGCCGGGCTCGTCTAGGCGAGCCTGCGTGATCATCTCCTCATAGTCGTTGAGGAGAGCCTCGTCCGACCGGTCGAAGACAGCGATATGGAGCGCAGTCGACAAATGAACGCCGGTGTTCGACGCCTCGCTGATCGGTCCCGGCTGCAACTCGATTTGCCCGCCCAGATCGAGGGCATTGGCGATCTTGCGGAACAGGGGTTGAACCGCGTCCGCAAGGCTCTCGCCTTCGGCGAGGTAAGTGATCCGGTCAGTGATGGGACTCAGCCATTGGCGGAGCTGCCGCTCGCCAAGCTCCTGCAGCACGTAATCAATCGCGCGCTTGTTCGCATAGAGATGGTTCAGGAGCGTGAGCGTGTAACCGCCGTCTCCGCGGGTAACCTCGATCGGCACGTAGAAAAGCGGATAGGCGTGGCCGCCATATTTGAGCTGGCCGATATAGAGATAGAGCTGCAAGCCTTCGCCGGTCATCGCGTAGGTGTCGAGATCTCGGAATTCGAGAAAGGCGTCGGCCGCCATAAAGTTTTCGAAGTAGCTCAGCACCTCGGCGCGAACGTCGTCGAGGGCGAGGTGGCTTTCGAGGAGCTCGATCAGCTCGCCATTCTCGCCCGTGGCGAGAAACCGGCTCAGTACCTCCGGCAGGATGGCATCCAGCCGTGCCGCGACGATTTCGATCAGCTCGGCTTCCGCGGAGTATATGGAATCGTGGACCGAATAGGATTGCTGCGAGAGCGGACCGTCGAGGAGCGCGAGGAGAGGGGCTACAACCTGTTGGCGGATCTCGTCGGCGAGCTTGAGCCGGATTCGATCGACCCATTCCTCGGGATTTTCGACCGCCAGCCCTCGGCTTGCCTCGGCATCGGCGAAAACAGCCGCCCTAACACTGAGCAGATTGTCGTCGGTGAGCGCCTGGACCTGCTCCTTGATGATAACACGCAGCGTGTTCGTGATGGGGCGCGCATAGATGCGAGGCGCGAATTTGAGCGTCGGATCGCCTTCGGACCGCTTCCCCATGATTTGCCAAAGGTTGTGCTGGAGGCCTGGATAGACGGCCACGCGCATCGCCGAGCGGAACCCGCTTTCGTTCTGAAGGACGATGCGACGGCGCGGCGCCTGTTGGCGCTTGAAATCGGACTCCAAGAAGTCGAGGAAATACTGAGATACCTTGATCGATATCTCCTTGATCGTTTCACCTGCGAAATTCAAAGCACCCACCCCACGCACCGAATTCAACCGCGCAGCTCGCGCTGCACGGTCCCCAGGGGGGAGAGTATCAGCGGTCGTACGCCAGTCCTAACCCTTCGCGGACTGCCGCCCGTTGCTGCCCGAACTGGTCGACCACGTCACCGAAAATTGCGCTTTCACATTGATTTCGTCGAGATGAAGCAGCGGAACAAGACTGGCTGGAGCCTTCAGCGCTGACCGACCTCAACCGAGCATCAAGAGGCTGCTGAACTTCATTGTGCACCGGCAAGGTCACCAAATCGCGACCCGCTGGCATCGTCCGGCACCCTAGATACGGCCGCTTCTTATTCGTTTCGAAGACCTATCGGTGTGCAAGCTACACCCAAATCATTTGGTTTGTAGTGCGTCGATGATGGGACAATCTGGCCTCTCGTCCCCGTTGCAACGCTCGGCAAGGTCCAGCAACGATCTTCTGAGCGCTTCCAATCCAAGCGCCTTGCGATGCAATTCGGCGGCACGGGACAATGCGATGTGCTTCACGTCGGCGCTTTCACGCGCACCGTCCGACCACAAGCTTAGCAGCGACCGAATATCCTCGATCGGAAAGCCCAGGTCACGGGCATTGGCAATGAACCGGAGACGATGCAGGTCGGCGTCGGAATAATCGCGATAGCCAGACTGGCCGCGCGGCGCGGCACCGATCAGGCCGATCTTCTCATAATGGCGAATCATGCGCTGCGAGACGCCGCTGGCGCTCGATGCCTCGCCGATCTTCATAGCCTGGCCCGGTTGAGTCTGAGCGCATTGGTCACCACCGTGAAGCTCGACAGTGCCATCGCGGCGCCAGCGATCATCGGCGACAGCAAGATGCCTGCGATGGGGTAGAGGATACCGGCAGCGACCGGTACGCCGACCCCATTGAAGACGAACGAGAAGAACAGGTTCTGCCGGATGTTGCGCATGGTGGCGACTGCGAGCCGGCGTGCACGAACCATCGCGGCGAGATCGCCCTTGGTCAGCGTCATACCCGCGCTCTCGATGGCGACGTCAGTCCCGGTGCCCATGGCGACGCCGACATCCGCCGCCGCCAGCGCCGGGGCGTCGTTGATCCCGTCGCCGGCCATCGCGACCACTGCGCCTTTTGCTTTGAGTTCACCAATGATGCGGGCCTTGTCCTCGGGCTTCAGCCCGGCATGGACTTCGTCAATGCCGCCGATAGCCCGCGCCACCGCATCGGCTGTCGCTCTCGCGTCGCCAGTAAGCATCACGATCCGCAGCCCTTCCTCGCGCAGGGCGGCGATCGCGGAGGCCGCCGATTGCTTAATCGGATCTGCGACCACGAGGAGGCCGACCAGGTGGCCATCGATCGATACGAGCATCACGCCCGCGCCCTCACTGCGGTGCTTGTCGGCTACGTTATCAAAGGATGACGGATCCACACCAACGCGACGCATTTGTTCGGCATTGCCGACCACCACGTCGCGCCCGTTCGCCTTGCCACTGACACCAAGCCCGGTCTGGGACTCGAACTGCTCGACTTTCGCAATCGGAAGCTCGGCTTTGCGCGCGGCTTCGACGATGGCCTGGGCAAGCGGATGTTCCGATAGAGCTTCAACGGCGGCTGCGGTCGACAACACCATGTCGTGCTCATACCCCTCAGCCAACTCGATGGTCGTAAGGGCCGGGCGGCCCTCGGTCAGCGTGCCGGTCTTGTCGATCACCAGCGTGTCGACCTTCTCCATCATCTGCAGCGCTTCGGCATCCTTGACGAGCACACCGGCACGCGCGCCGCGGCCGGTTCCTACCATGATCGACATTGGCGTCGCCAGGCCGAGCGCACAGGGACAGGCGATGATGAGCACGGCGATCGCATTGAGCAGGGCATGACCAAAGCGCGGCTCAGGACCGACGAAATTCCATACAATGAATGTCGCGATCGCGATCGCGACGACGAGCGGCACAAACCAGCCCGATACGCGGTCAGCAACCGCCTGGATCGGCGCGCGACTGCGCTGGGCTTCCGCGACCATCTTCACGATCCGCGCGAGCACCGTATCTGTGCCGACCGCGCGCGCCTCGATCACCAGCGTTCCCGTGCCATTGACGGTGCCGCCCGTGACAGTTGCGTCCTTCTCCTTGAGGACGGGGGCAGGTTCTCCCGTTATCATGGACTCGTCGACCGACGAGCGCCCGTCGATAACAACGCCATCGACCGGCACCGCCTCACCAGGGCGCACGCGGACATGGTCGCCGGCCATCACTTCGGCGAGATCGACCTCCACCTCTTTGCCCTCGGCATCGATCCGCCGAGCGGTCTTCGGCGCAAGATCCATCAGCGCACGGATCGCGCGACCGGTCGCAGCCCGCGCTCGCAGCTCGAGCACCTGTCCGAGCAGGACCAGCGTCACCACGACGCCTGCCGCCTCGTAATAAACGGGCACGATCCCGTGCATCTGGAAGGAGGAAGGAAACAGACCCGGCGCGACCGTGGCGACCACGCTGTAGGCGAACGCCGCGCCGACGCCGATCGCCACGAGCGTGAACATGTTGAGGTGCCATGTTGCGATCGAGGTCCAACCGCGCTGGAAGAATGGCCAGCCCGCCCACAGGACGATCGGCGCCGTCAGCGCGAGTTGCACCCAGGGCGACCATGTCGGCGGCACGAAATCCATGCCGAGCATCTCCGCGACCATCGAGATTGCCAGCAGCGGGACGGCAAGAACAGCAGCCACCCACGTCCTCCGGGTGAAGTCGACCAGCTCAGGATTCGGAGCATCATCAAGCGACGGCTCTTCGGGTTCGAGCGCCATGCCGCAGATCGGACAGGTGCCCGGACCATCGCGACGAATTTCCGGGTGCATTGGGCACGTCCAGATCGCACCCGGCGCTGCGACCGCGGCCGTGTTGCCCTCGCCCGACAGATACCGCTTGGGGTCGGTGACAAACTTGGTGCGACAGCCTGCGCTACAGAAATGATAGTCCTTGCCATCATGCGAGGCATGATGAGGCGTTGCTGTCGGATCGACCTTCATGCCGCAAACCAGATCCTTGGCGCTCTTCGCGTCCGTGTCGCCGCCGTGCTTGCCGGAGCAGCAGTGGTGCGCACCCGAATTGCTTGCAGGAACAGGGTCAGTCACAGGCTCGTCTCCTTTTCGACGAATAGCAATCTGGGGTCTGACATCGTGTCAGGGTCAAGCCCGACCCACTTATTTTTTTGCTTGGCTCACCCAGCGCTGCCGCCTTAGCCCGACAACAGATTGTGGATGGCCGTCGCGGCCTTAGCCGCCTGACCTGCCGCCACGGCAATTTGATCCAGCCCTTCAATCATGTCACCGGCAGCGAACAGGCCAGCGATCGTCGTTTGCTGGTGCTCATCGACAACGATGCAACCTGCCGGGCTCAGTTCCGCGCCAGCTATTCTCGCCAGTTCCGAGCGAATTGAGGTTCCGAGGGCGACATATAGGGTGTCGAACTGGAGCAATCGGCCATCGGCCAAATGCACGAGAAGGTCTTTTTCGTTGACCGACAAATCGCTGACAGGCGATCGCTCGACGCTTATAGCGTTCCGTGTCAGATTTGCCTCGTCAGCTTGTGAAAGCTCCGAAGCATCCTGAGTAAGCAAGGTAATGGTATCGCTGTAGTGGCGAACGAAAATTGCTTCGGCCGCGCCGTGGCCGGAGCAGCCGAGCACGGCGACTCTCTTGCCGCGGATCTCGTAGGCATCACAGATCGGACAATACCGTATCAGTCCTTGAGCGACGCCTTGATCATGCGTTCCCTGCGCCATTCGCGGCCGATGGTTCGTCACGCCTTGAGCAAGCAATATTGTCCGTGCGCTAAATGTCTTGGCTTTCGTATGGACGACGAAACCCGTCCCGACCCGGTCGATGCGATCGACGATCCCCGTAACCAATTCGGCACCGTACTGAGCAGCATGTCGATGCATACGGACAAGCAAATCTCCGCCTGAGATACCGTCTGGAAAACCGAGGAGGTTATGTGTCGTCGGGATGCGCGAGGCGCGGCCATCGCCAGCATCGATGACCAGCGTAGAACGCAGAAACCGGGCGAGATAAGTGGCTGCCGTCAGCCCCGCGGGGCCACCGCCGATGATTACGCAATCGTACATGCCTGCCTTTCGCTGACCTCGCCCGTCACTCCTATTACGCGGCACGCCCCTTCTTCCCTCGAAAGCCTGCGCGTTCTTCGAAAAAAAGCGGTGGGTCGCGAGGGGTAAACCGCGTCGCTGCGTAAATTCAGATGAAGACCATCGCCAAGCAGGATGGACAACTCAGGTGCCCACGGGTCGCAGCGTGGCGCGGGGGCGAGCGGATGTGGGGCAGACGGACGGGTATAAACCCGATTGCGCACCATGTTGCTCGCCCCCGCAACAACCACTGGTCGCAACGTCAGGGGGCGACGACACCATCATCGACGGGGGAGAGATGGAGACCTACAGCCCTTTTTCGGTTTCGATGGGCAGAGCGCTTTGGGTGATGATGCTCGTCGCTGGACCACCGCTGATAATCATGTTGGTGGTCGGACTCATTATCTCCATGATCCAGGCCGCGACGTCGATCAACGAACAGACCGTGAGCTTCGTCCCCAAGCTCCTGGCGTTCATCTTGTTTCTCGCGCTTTACGGGGCAACCGTTGGCGATCTTCTAATCGACTACACCCGTGACCTGCTGATGCATATTCCCGACGACATCAGATGACGCGGGCCGCTTTTCGTCCTGGGCGGGCGCGCAAAAACTGTTCGTATACGGGGCGGAGTGCTAGCGTTGGAGAAGATCGACGTGAGTGGGGGAACGGGGTTTGGCGGAATTTGAATTGCTTGCGCGGCAACTAATCCAACGATGGAAGGAAGACCCCAACGCGACCTATCAAAGCTGGTTTCTTTGGGACGAGCGCATCAAAAACTTCCGTTCGATCCGGCGTGGTCTGGCTCAGGTAGTGGCAGAGATCGAAGCCGGTCGGTTTGGCGTGGTGTATCGGGGCTCTTCGCTGGAAACGGTCGTTCATTCAGTCGCGGAGCAGAGGCAGATATTCAAAGGCGCTGACCATGCGTTTCTCTGGAAGCCCAAATTGCGCATCCCTGACATCTATGAAAATCTAGCGAACCAACGCGCGTTCGGCCGGTTGCTCGATCACTGCGCCTGTTGCGACACTGCCGAAGAAATCATTGCAGGTATTCACACGATCGATCGGCTGAACATCAAGGGGCTTGGGCCAGCAGTCGCCAATCTCCTCTATTTCCTGCATCCGACCCTCGTGCCGCCGTTCAATACGGCGATCGTCAACGGCTATAACAAGCTGACCGGCGGCAAGGTGAAGCTCGGAAGCTGGCAGCATTTCCTCGCGATGCGCTCAGGTGTGCTGGACCTGAACGAACGGTTTCGCGATCTGCTGTCGAACGATCTCGGCGCGATTGGCGGCCTCCTGTTCGATATCGGCTCGGGCCGTTACCCGGCGCCGCCGCGCGACGAGGAAGACCAGACGGTTGGATCTTGGGCGGCGCGTCTCGAACAGGCCAGGGCCGAGGCGCAAACGCTCAACAAGGCGCTTCAGAAACAGGGAGAGAGCGATCGAACCCATTCGGAAATCCAGGCCTGGCTCCGCGATATAGGCCGTGCGTTGGGCTACGATATCTGGATAGCATCCAACGATCGGGGGCGACTTCACGATGGCGTGCGCTTGGGGGACGGGTGTCTCGAGAGCCTGCCAGCTTCAATTTCAACATCGACCGGCGCTGATGCCATCCGCCTTATCGATGTGCTTTGGCTCGAGCGAGGCGGGGACCGAGTCACGGCCGCCTTCGAAGTCGAGCATTCGACGTCGATTTATTCGGGCATCGTCCGGATGCTCGACCTTGCCTTGAGCGGGAGCGAACTGCACGCCACAGCCGGACTTTTCCTTGTGGCCCCCGATGCACGGGAGAGCGAAGTGCGGGCACAGCTCGCGCGGCCAGCATTCAGTCGCATCGCAGATCTTGAGATTGCCTATCTTCCCTATGGCGAGCTCGAGCGCCACAGAGAGGCGATTGCCCGGTTCGGTTCGGGCCTTAAAGCAATCAAGGCCATATCGCGTGCTTTGCCGTAAGGCAGCATGCCTACATCCCCGAAGCAGGGGGGGCCAATAATCCCAACCAGGCAACAAGCGCGAGAATGGTGAGCGCACAGCCGCTCTCGACAATGAGACTGCGGCGAAGTGACCCGATCGCCGATGATATGTCCCCAGTTTCGATCGCTCCCGCCAAGGCAGGGGTGAGGAAGAAGCGATTAGCGGCGGCCAAGAACAGCATCGCGCCGAACAGCACCAGTTTCACTGCCAGCAACACGCCGTAGAGGCTCGTAAAAAGCGCCGCCAGGTTGGACGGTCCTACCAAGATCCAACTGTTGATGAAGCCTGACAGGATGAGCAGACCCACGACGATCGATCCTACCTTTGCGAAGCCATCCAACGCCCGGTGAGACAGATGGACATGATCGATTGCCATGCGGGCCGCTGGGCGAAAAATGAGCAGGCACAGGGCGGAGAGCGCTCCAATCCATATGCCTGCGGCCAACAGATGAGTGATGTCGGCGCCAAGATGGATCCATCCCCACAACCCTTCATCAGCTGCGCCGTGACCAGTCCAGGCCAAAGTCGCGAGAGCGATCGCTGCCGTTACTGAAACTGACCAGAGGGCGAATGCAGGGCGTCGCCACCCTACAATGGAAAAGTACAGGACCAGTAAGAGTGCTGCCACCCGCACTTGCCAGACGGTGCCGATCGCTGTGCCCGATATCAAAAGACTGACAGTGGCGCGGTCCACTTGATCGACCGGCACACCGCCCATCGAGGCCGCCAAGGCTATCATGCCCAAGATCGATAATACGATGCCGGCGAGCGCGATCGTCGCCAAAACCGAGCGAAAGCGCAGGACCGAGCCGGATGCTCGCTCGGCCCCGCGTAACGTATATAGGCCGAACATCGGCAACCCGAAAAGCAGCATGAGATCGAGATAAAGCCCTAGCCTGACCGCAATCGCGATGATGTCCGGCACGCTCTTACTGGACCTTGAAGGTATAGCTGCCCTGAATGCGATGGGTGTCGGTAGAGACGACGTGATAGTCGACCTTGTAGGTTCCAACCGGCAGCGGCTTGGCAAGCGTGGCTACGAGCGTCTTGCCATCTGCAGCCACGGTCGTCGTGACGCCATTCATCTTCATCGGCCCCATCTTCATGCCGGGCATTTCGGTCATCGTCAGGTCGATCCCGGAGAACTGCGCGACCAGCGCCTCGGAAAAGACGAGTTGGATCCTCGTTGGGGATGCGCCGACGGCATTGGCTGCCGGGTTTGCGCTGTTGAGCTTGGGGTGTGCCTGAACAGCGGTAGCGGCGAGGACGGACGCCGCCATGGCGACGGCGAAAGCTGTTTTACGAAACATCGATTTCTCCATGGGCGGCGATACTGCCGACAAAGCGATTTACGCACCGCGCACCGTGACCCCTCATCCGACGGGCACGATTTCTTCGAATTCGGGGCGCCAACTGGTGTGTGCGGCAGACCTGCGCGCCGGATGAGGGGTGGAAGCTCGCCGCGCGTATGATCAAGTGGATGGGTGCGACATCACCGATCGACCAAGGGCTTTTCGGCTGGGGAGGACGCGATGGAAGATTCAAGGAAGGCATGGCTTCGGAAACATTTTCCGAGCGGCCCGTTCATCGCGGTCGCGGCGCTGGTCGGCGGTGCACTGGCTGGGATTGTCGTATATGTGGGCGCCTATGACATCGGTGCGGATTCGCCGCACACCAGACCGGTCTATTGGCTGATAGAGCAGCTTCGTGATCGTTCGATCGCCGTCCGGGCTCGCAACGTGGGCGTCCCGGCCAACCTAACGGACATGAAACGGCTGCAAAGCGGCGCAGGACTTTACACCGAGATGTGCAGCGGCTGCCATCTCGCACCGGGTCTGGAAAAGTCCGAGATCAGCCAAGGCCTTTATCCCAAGGCACCCGAGCTTTTCCGGGAGCCACAGCGATCGCCAAGGGAACAATTTTGGATCATCAAGCATGGGGTCAAGCTGACTGCGATGCCGGCCTGGGGTAAAACGCATAGCGACGAATTGATCTGGGACATGGTGGCTTTCGTGCGGCAACTGCCCAAGATGACCCCGGCGCAATATCAGGCAGCACTTGCCAGTGCGCCTGAAGACCATGACGCGATGATGAAGGATATGCCTGGCATGAAAAAGATGATGCCGTAACAATGTGTCCGCCTGCCGACAGGTCGCCGTTCAGCCAAACCGACCGCGGGGCACGCAATCACTGAGGGCCGGTTGAGCGAACGGCAGAGGGGGCGGCACTCGTGCCAGCGCGCTGAACAGATAGAGATTGGGATTTGCGATGAAAACAGACTTGGATGGGCTTTTGACCCGCTTGCGCAATGAACCGGATCATCCGGGCCTGATCGGTCTGGAGGAGGCCGTGTTCCAACGCATTGCGGCATTGCCGCAGGTTTCGGCCGCTTCTCAACTCCGGTTTGGTGCAGTGGCCGCCTTTGGAGCAGTGCTGCTCGGTATCGCCAGCAACGGATTTACGCCGCCTGCCGAGGCATCGGTCACGCTCTCGCCGTTCGGGCCATCCAATCCGCTTGCCCCCTCGACGCTGCTGGTAGGCTCTCA